>NZ_JBLXDO010000024.1:0-68572 GCF_048263965.1 Ferrimonas sp.
GGCCTACGGATACCGGGACAGCGACTACTTCTTCCTGAAGATACGAGCCGCTTTTCCCGGTAATGCGCGATGAACCTAAAAAAAGCGGAGCCGCGGCTCCGCTTTTTTTATGCCTGTTGTGACGACTCAGTGGTTACACTTGCCGTCGGTGCTGACGCCGTACAGATAGAGACTGTGGTTGGTCAGTTTAATGTTGTGCTTTTGAGCAATCTCGTGCTGACGTTGCTCAATCACCTCATCACTGAACTCCACCACTTTGCCGCAATCGAGGCAAACCAGATGGTCGTGATGATGTTGAGTCGCCAGTTCAAACACCGCTTTACCGCTTTCGAAATGGTGGCGGGTCACGATACCGGCATCGTCAAACTGGTTGAGAACCCGGTAGACCGTTGCCAAGCCGATCTCCTCTCCCTGGTCCAGCAGAAGCTTGTAAAGGTCTTCTGCGCTGATGTGTTGATTGCCTGGGTGCTGCAACAACTCCAGAATTTTAACTCTGGGCAGGGTGACCTTCAGTCCAGCTTTCTTTAGTGCTTGGTTTTCGTCCGTCATAGCATTCTCTTGCTTGAAGTCAGTGGGCTGACATTTACTAATTAGACCATTATAGGTAGCTTGCCTTCAACATTAAACCTTCGATAATGCAGGTATTTGCGAATATCCGGAGGTTATGGCAAAAAGTGCCGCTGGAAAAAGCAAATAACACTCCGGAAAGGGGGGAAATTTTCACCAAACTGGAATCTGACGCACCGACAGGGTAAAAAGGGAGTGAGAACTGGCTCACTTCCTGACGTCAGCTCGATTGTGTCACCTCAGGGAAGACAGGATGTATAAAAAGATAGTGGTACTTACCGGGGCCGGCATCTCCGCCGAGTCCGGCCTTAAGACCTTTCGCGCCGAAGATGGTCTTTGGGAGCAGCACAACATTGAGGATGTGGCCACCCCTGAGGGGTATGAGCGCAATCCGGAGCTGGTGCGCGCGTTCTACAACGCCCGCTGGGACCAGTTAAGAAACGGCCAGGTCGAGCCCAATCCGGCTCACCTGGCGCTCTCCGAACTGGAGGCCCTGGAGGGGGTTGAACTGACCCTGATTACCCAGAATATCGACAACCTACATGAGCGCGCCGGCAGCCGCCGGGTGATTCACATGCACGGCGAGTTGGCCAAGGCAAGGTGTCCCCGCAGTCAGCAGGTGTTTCCCATGGCGCAACCCTTTGCCGAAGACAATTGTTGCACCTGCTGTATTCCCGGTGAACCCCTGCGTCCCCATGTGGTGTGGTTTGGTGAGATGCCCCTGCAGTTGAATCGCATCTATCAGTCCCTGTCTGACTGCGATCTCTTCATCTCCATCGGCACCTCAGGAACGGTCTACCCTGCTGCAGGCTTTGTGGAGATGGCCAGCCAGGCCCACGCCTACACCGTTGAGGTGAACCTGGAGCCCTCAGAGGTACACAGCCAGTTCCAATACCATATGCAGGGCAGGGCCGGCGAGATGGTGCCCAGATTGGTATCGGCCATTGCCGGCGGACAGTCCCTGGAAATGCTGTTGGGGCGCTGACGCCATCGAACTGTCAGACAGAAACACAAAGAGGGCTCGCAATGAGCCCTCTTTGTGTTTGAGGAGGAGGGTTACAGCAGGAAGCTGATGTCGCTGCCCGGCTCGATGGGCTGTTTCTGAGTGGTGCCTTCAAACAGGTAGGCATCCAGCTCTCCCTGAAGCACCAGGGCGTCTCCCTGACGGCGGATGGCGCTGCCTTCGCAGATCCCCACAACCGGGGAGAGGGGGTCGACACAGGTAAATTCCCGCAGACGGTCGGCGCGGGTCTCGCCGTTGTGACCCGGAGGCTGGTAGTCGGTGTAGTGGGGGTTTACCTGGAAGGGCACCAGGTTCAGTGCGTCGAAGCTGGGGGGTTCGATGATGGGCATGTCGTTGGTGGTGCGAATCGACTTGCCTGCCACGTTGGAGCCTGCGCTCCAGCCAATGTAGGGCATGCCGTTGTTCACCTTGTCGCGAATCGCCTCCACCAGGCCATGGCGATAAAGCTCATGCAGCAGATGGAAGGTGTTGCCCCCGCCGACAATCACGCCGTCAACCTCTTCCAGGGCGACCACCGGGTCTGGGGTTTCGTGGGCACTGACCAGTTGGCAGCCAAGGCCACCCAAGGCCTCCACCACCTTCTGATGATAATCATCGTAGCTGATGCTGACGCCAGCATAGGGGATGAACAACCAGCGACTGCCGGGGCTCATCATCTTTTCCAGCATGGGCAGGGCGTGGCTCAGGTAGGGGGTATCCCCGGCTCGGGAGCTGCTCAGCAGCAGGATGGACTGACTCATGGAGCTGATTCCTTAATTGGCGCTATCCATCTGATAATAAAGCCAAAACCACAAGATGTCTGCAACAATTCCAGAAAGATTAAAAACGTTTAGGGATCAAAAGGATAGGGCAGGATGCCAAGCTGCCAGCAACATGAGAACTAATTGTTATATAAATATAGGCCAAAAGTTATGGTGTGGCGCATCTTGTGGTTGAACAATGAGTTCTGTGGCATATACTGTATTTCGATACAATTTGGTTTCCCAAACCACTGTCAAAAGCCACCGCCCCCAACGGTGGCTTTTTCTTGTCTGGCCGCCTGGGTGTGAAAGCCGGGGTTCAGCCTTTTCTGTATACACTGTCCTTTTCAAGGATAAGTTGCAAAACAATCGGCATTGCCGAGGTGTTGGTGTAACTTTTCCGTAGATACAAGGCCTTGAAGAGGGGACTCTTTACCCCCAAATAGTGTCTATACAGGGGTGGCCGGAGTGGCCACCTTTGAACCTTGTGTTTTTAGGAGAATCAATGAAACGCATACTGTTGTTCCTGGCGACTAACCTGGCTGTGGTGCTGGTGTTGGGTATTGTTCTGTCCGTGCTGACGTCGGCACTGGGGATTGAGTTCCACAGCATGGGCGGCATCCTGATGCTGGCTCTGGTGTTTGGCTTTGGTGGTTCCCTTCTGTCTCTGCAGATGTCCAAGTGGATTGCCAAGCGCTCCATGGGCCTGCAGGTGATTGAACAGGCCAGGGATGAGACCGAAGCCTGGCTGCTGGACACCGTGGCCGACCAGGCGCGTCGCAGTGGCATCAAGATGCCGGAGGTGGCGGTTTACTCCTCCCCTGATATGAATGCTTTTGCCACAGGGCCAAGCCGTAACAACTCTCTGGTGGCGGTATCCACCGGTCTGCTTTACGGCATGAACCGGGATGAGGTTGAAGCGGTACTGGCCCACGAAGTCAGCCACGTCGCCAACGGCGATATGGTGACCATGGCGCTGATCCAGGGAGTGGTAAACACCTTTGTGATCTTCATCGCCCGGTTGATCGCCGGCACCGTCAGTAATGTGATTGGCGGAGACGAAGAGGGCAGTGGCGAAGAAGCCAGTTATATGACCTATTTCCTGGTCTCCATGGTGTTGGAGATGGTGTTTGGCATTCTGGCCTCGTTTATCGTCATGTACTACTCTCGCCAGCGCGAGTACCGAGCCGACGCCGGAGGTGCCGCCCTGGCCGGTCGTCACAAGATGATTGCCGCCCTGGAGCGACTGCGCGGTGGCCAGGAAAGTCAGATGCCGGCGACCATGGCCGCCTTTGGCATCAGCGGTAAGAAGAGCATGAGCGAATTGCTGATGAGCCATCCGCCACTGGAGAAGCGAATCGCCGAACTGCAGGCTTCTGCGTAAAAAACGGTGGTAATCCGACACAACAGGCGGCCCAGGGGCCGCCTGTTTTCATTCTATGAGCCAAATAGAATTAGTTTGTAAATTTAGACACCTGCAACAAATTTCCCCCTCCTTTTTTGATCTGAGCGGCATTTTCCCCGGTGCTTAGCTGATAAAGTTAGCCGGCCTCCGATTGCAGGGTTGATATTGATCAACTAGCTTAGTTGGAGACAAGAAAAAAACTGGCGGTCTGACCGCCTTTAATGCGTGTGAGGATGAGAATAATGTTTAAGCAACTGCTGTGCGCCATGTTTGGCATGGGGCTGGCCTTCAGTGCCGCCGCTGCCGACGTACTGGCCGATATGCATGCCGAGATGTCCGGCTGCGAAACCTGCCATGCCGATGGTGCGCCTTCTGAAGATGGTGCCCACGAAGCTGCTGCCTGTGCCGACTGTCACGGTGGCCTGGCGGATATGGAAGCTCCACACCCTGCCCACGACGGTATGCTGGAGTGCACCGACTGTCACATGATGCATGAAGATGAAGTGGGCTCCCGTCCTGCTTGTGATGCCTGTCATGATGACGGCCGCACCGCTGGTTAATCAGTGGCGCCAGTCAGAAAAAACCCGCCGGTTGGCGGGTTTTTTTATCTCTGAGCTCAGAGCTCTTTGAGGTAGTTCAGCACCACGTCGTGATGATCTTTGGTTTTGAACTTATCAAACCTGTGAGCCACCTTGCCCTCCTCGTCGATGAGGAAGCTGAGGCGGTGGATGCCATCGTATTCTCTGCCCATAAACTTCTTGGGGCCCCAGACGCCAAACAGGTCGGCCACCGCATGGTCTTCGTCGGAGAGCAGATCGAAGTTGAGGTTGTCTCGTTCGATAAACTTGGTCAGGCGTTTCACCGGGTCCGGGCTGATCCCCAGGACCACGGTATTGAGGGCTTCCAGCTCTGCCTTGGTGTCCCTCAGGCTGCAGGCCTGTACCGTGCAGCCGGGGGTCATCGCCTTGGGGTAGAAGTACACCAGAACCCGTTTGCCGCGAAGGTTCGCCAGGCTGATCGCTTCATCGTTCTGGTTGTGCAGAGTGAACTCTGGTGCCTGAGCACCGGGTTGAAGTGGTTGCATAACGTCCCTAGTTGGTGTTTTCGTTGAGATCCATTCGCCGTATACGGCAATCCAGGCCGATCTGATCACCCAGTTCCCTCAGTTGCACCTCCAGATGGTCGGTGTCGGTACCCTCGGGGATATTGATGAACAGCTCCAACTGCTGCAGTGCTGTGCCATTCTCGTCGGCATCTGCATGAGTCCGCATTCCAGCCAGATCCTGGCCCAGATCTTCCAGGCACTGGGTGATCTGCTTCATGGTTCCGCGGCGGTTTTCACCGGAGTACTCAACCGCCAGACGGGCAATGTGGTTTTGTGGAACGTGTTCACTGGTTCGCTTGGTGATGGTGAGCAGGTCCAGTTCCGCCGCCTTGGCGGGTAACTGGTTTTCCATCAGAGTAATGGCAGTGTGACTGCCCGCTACCAGCATAATCAGGTTGAACTCATTGCCGTAAGTCGCCATGCGGCTGTCGATGATGTCGCAGTCACAACTGGCGGTGAGTTTGGCCAACTGATTAACTATGCCAGGACGGTCGGTCCCCATAGCCGTTACCGCAAGATACTGGGTCATGGTGGTCCTTACTTGGCAGGTAATAACTTGTTATTGCTTTTATATCGGTCAATCATCCTAGCACAGTTGTTTCCCTCCAATCATGAGAAAAACTTATCAATAAAGGTTATGAGTTAACCGCGACCGGTGCAGTCCATCGAACCGGGGCCCGCCCTGGCGGTCCCTGACCTTGTCAATGTCCCTGGCCACAAGTACCATAGCTTGCTCAATGGTCTAGGGAATTCGAAAGATGTTTAGCGGAAGTATTGTTGCCTTGGTCACCCCATTTAATGAGGATGGCGCCGTCGATTTCAACGCCTTGAACGCGTTGGTTGAGTTTCATATCGAGCAGGGAACCGATGCCATCGTGGCGGTGGGGACCACAGGTGAGTCCGCGACTCTGAACCCGAAAGAGCATATAGAAGTGGTGGAAGCGGTGGTCAAAGCCGTGGACGGTCGGGTCAAGGTGATCGGCGGTGCCGGTGCCAACGCCACTCAGGAAGCGATCGACCTGACCCTGGCCTGTGAGGCTGCGGGCGTGGACGGTACCCTGTCTGTGACCCCTTACTACAACAAGCCGACGCAGGCTGGCCTGATAGCCCACTACAGTGCCATTGCCGAAGTGGCTGCCAAGCCCATCATCCTGTACAACGTCCCTGGCAGAACCTGTTGTGACCTGTTGCCGGAAACGGCGGCAGAGTTGTCGAAACTTCCTGGGATTATTGGAATCAAAGAGGCTACTGGAGACCTGTCCAGGGTGGCCAAGCTCAAAGAGCTCTGCCGGGAAGATTTCCTCCTGCTCAGTGGTGATGATCCGACGGCCATGGAGTTTATCCTCCTCGGTGGCCACGGGGTGATCTCCGTGACCAACAATGTGGTGCCTGGCGTGTTTAAGGCGATGTGCGCCGCCGCCGCGGAAGGTGATCGCGCTGCAGCAGCCGAGCAAAACGACAAGATGACAGGGCTCTACAGTGCCCTGTTTACAGAAGCCAACCCCATCCCTGTTAAGTGGGCCCTGGCTGAGATGGGCAAGATGCCCCTGGCAGACCTGCGTCTGCCGCTGACAACATTGTCCGAAGCGCATCACGACACGGTGCGCCAAGCACTGGCCCAGGCCGGTGCCCTATAAAAAGGAAAAAAGAATGAAGCGAGTTTTATTGGGGGTGCTGGTGGTATCGGCACTGGCCGGGTGTTCCACTCCTCTTGAGCGGCGTCAGGCCGAGGGCAACTACAACTACCTGGAGCAGCCTGAGCCGGTGCCTCTGGTGGTGCCCGAAGGGCTGAAATCCCCCAAGGTGAGCAGTGAGTACGTGATTCCTGCTCCCGCCACTGGTGACCGGATTCTGGGTGCCAGGATTGATGTTCGTTCTCCACTTCAGGTGCTGCCCCTGGGCGAAGGGGTGCGGCTGCAGGAGAGCGCCGACAGCGTCACCGTACTGCTCGAAAATCAGCGGGACGAGGTCAATCTGAAAGAGCAGATCATGACCAACCTGAGCGAATTCCTCGGCCACAAGAATATTGGCATTGCCAGTCAGGATGACCTTCAGGGTAGGGTGGATACCGACTGGATCGAGGTGGTTGAAGAACTGGGAGGCTCCTGGTGGAGCAAGGAGCAGTACAAGCTGCGTCAGCGTTATGGCTTTGAGGTGCAGGTCCGCGATAATGGCCATACCGGCTCCCTGACCATTGAGCTGCTGGATCACGAGGAGTTTGTTGACCAGCAGGATCAGGATATCGCCCTGACCGATTCGGATAAGCGTCGTTACACCATCGACATGCTGAACAACGCCATCTCCTACATGAACTTCAAGCAGACCCAGCAAAACAAGCTGCGGGACCTGGAGCGTGCGGAAGGGATGGCTCTGAGCCTGGCCACAGACGCCGACGGCAATACCACCTTTGAAACCCAAGCCGGCTTCGAGCGGGTGTGGAGCCGTTTGGACCGGGTGCTGCCGGTGCTTGGGTTTACCGTGAAGGACCTGGACAAGAGCCAGGGCACCTATTACGTGGACTATGACCCTAACGAAGGCTTCTGGGCCAACCTGTGGGGCAATAACGACATTCTGGCACTGACCTCAGGTGCTTACCGTGTCAAGCTGACCGAAGTGGCGCAGGGCACTCAGATTCTGCTGCAGGACGCCGATGGCGTTGCCTTGGACGGCGAACTGATGAATGCTCTGTTTGAGCAGTTCTCCGACTATATGCAGCGCAACGTAAAATCGTTGTAAATCAAGAGTTAATAGCAATCCCCGCTTCGGCGGGGATTTTTTTTGCCTGAACGTTTTGAGTAGAGGCAAAAGGGCATTCTCAGTATCTGTTGGCTAATGGTTTGATTTGTCACAAAGCTGGTTTGCCTCTGTTGCTGAACCGGGGCGAGATCGACCTGAATCCACCGAACTGCCTGAAAGGTAAACAGACAACCCGCATGAGTAATAAAAGGATTATGCGAGATGTCATAATTGTGATCTTTGGCAAGATAATTCAAGTTTGCCCGCTGAAGATCACATTTAACTTCTGGTTGACTCCCTTTTGAGCCGCGCGGTTTCCTCAATCCCACGGCCTTTTTCGAACCAGATCATCCACTGCTAAATTTCGTGACCCACTTCAAGTTAAAAAAGAGCCTTCGTTACAATTGGGTTACATGGTTTTTTGCTAATTCATTGATATACATTCGATTATAGGCACAATCTATCACAAACTAACTTTTGGTTATATTGGTCGTTAAACAAAATTATGTCTCTGATATTTAAAGAATTTAAGTGTCAGATTTAGGTATTTGGCCCTTTGGGTGAATCTGCGTCGATAAAGTTTTGATGAAATTAGAGCCTGAATTCCACTGTTTGATTTGCAGAATGCGTCTAACTAGAATTCGTCGACAACGAAAATGAAATGTAAGCCGACTGTTGCGGAAATAGTGGTCAGCCATTTCTCCAGCTAACTGTTGGATTAATCCCCAGAGGTTATCGATGTCAACACAAACTGCTTCCTATAAGGATCGCCATAAGCCGGCCAGTTCCTTCGAGAATCGTCAGAGCTATCTCGAAAACGAACTGACCATCATGAACTTCCGGCGCTGGCGTGTGCACCTGCCGTTTCGCGATTTCGGCATTGAATTCGAAGATCTGATCCCGGCTCTCGCCGCCACCATCGGTAAGGTGGTGATGGTGACTGCCATGGCAGCGGCCTTTGCTGCCCAGTTCGGTCTGTCTCCCGAGTTCATCGCCGAAAACGTGCGTTACGAGCTGCTGATTGCGGGTGTGCTGTTCGCAGTCGTCTTCTCAGCCATCCTGAACCCCAACACCAACCTGGCCGGTACCCACGGTCCGATGATTCCGTTGATTCCTCTGATTGCTGCGGCGGGTGGTCACCCACTGGCGCTGGGGATCATGGTGGGCGTCTTCGGCTTGCTGCTCAGTTGGAGTAAGGGCGGTTCCCGACTGGTGACCATGACCGGCGAAGGGGTGAAGGGCGGCCTGCTCATCTACCTGGGCGCCATCGGTCTGGTTGGTCAGATCACCAAGCTCGAAGCCTGGTCCTCTGGCATCGGCATGGGCTACGTGTCCTTCGGGGTTATCTTTGCCACCGTAGTGATCTACGCCTACCTGGCTCGCGTGAAGATGCGCTGGTTGGCGATTCCTCTGTGTTCCTTCCTGGCCGGTGTCGTTGCCTGGGCCATGGGCACGCCGTTCGAGTTCGTTACCGAACCCGGTCTGCCGCCGCTGAGCCCCTTCTTCTGGTGGGGTGAGAACACCGGCTGGCAGATGGGCTGGCCTGAGCTGAGCCACTTTGTTGCGGTAATTCCTTTTGCCATCCTGGCGGTTGCCATGTGGTCCCCTGATTTCCTGGGCCACCGCGTATTCCAGGAGCTGAACTATCCCAAGAAGGCCAAAGGCGTTCTGATGAACGTGGACGACACCATGACCGTGTGCTCCATCCGTCAGATCGTAGGTTCTGTGCTGGGCGGCGGTAACCTGGCCTCCTCCTGGGGTACCTACATGATCCCTGCGGCCATCGCCAAGCGTCCTATCCCTGGCGGCGCCCTGCTGACCGGTGTGATGTGTGTGCTGGCTGCTGTCCTGGGTTACCCCATGGACCTGGCCATGTGGGAGCCTGTACTGCGTGTGGCCCTGCTGGTAGGTGTATTCCTGCCTCTGCTGGAAGCGGGCATGCAGATGGTACGTGACAATCAGAGCGCCCAGAGCGCCGGTGTGTGCATGTTCTCCTGTGCCTTCGTAAACCCAGTATTTGGTTGGGCTCTGACCATGCTGCTGGATAACCTGGGCCTGATTGGTGACAAGGAGCGTTCCGCTCAGCTGTCCACCGCTGACCGTCTGGTTATCCCTCTGATCGCCTTCGTTATCTGTGTAGGCGCCCTGGCCCTGGTTGGTCAGCTGCCCGGTATTCCAGCCCTGCTGTAATGCCCTAGGGAATTGAGAGAGAGAAGAAGCGGCCCCAAATGGGGCCGCTTTTTTGTGTCAGGCACCTTGAGGCCCGCTGAGGCGCAGATGCTGTCGGTATAGGGCGATGCCGTCGCTTGGGGGGACGGCATCGCCCTGCTGAAGGGGTTATCCCCGCTGGAAGGGGTAGACGCTGCCCAGTTTCAGCAGCTGAGTCAGCTCGTCCAAAGCGGTGAGGGATTCGTTCAGCAGGGACGGGTCACGCAGGTCATCCAGGGTCAGCTGGTCGCGATAATGCTTGCTGACCCAGGCACTCAGGCTGGCGTGGCTGGCCTGGTTGATCAGCGTTGCCTGATTCACTCCGGCCAGCTCCTGCTCGTTCATCGCCACCCTCAGGCGCAGACAGGCTGGGCCACCCCCATTTTGCATGCTCTGCTTGACGTTGAAATAGAGCACCTTGGCGATGGGGTTGTTCTGGGCCACCAGGGTCTCCAGGTAGGCTGCCACCTGGGCATTTTCCTGGCACTCGGTGGGGGCAATGATCACCATCTCACCGCTGGGCAGGGTGAGGATCTGGGTATTGAACAGGTAGCTCCTGACCGCGTTGTCGATGCTGACCGCCTCGGTGGGCACCTTGATAAAGTGCAGTTCGCCCTCGCCGAACTTGCGGCGCACCTCCTCCAGCTTGGACTGGGTGTCGAGGAAAGCCTGCTCATGGTAGAACAGCACGTTGTGGTTGCCCACGGCGATCACATCGTTGTGGAACACCCCCTGGTCAATGACATCCGGGTTCTGCTGGATAAAGACGGTGTTGTCTTCATTCAGCTGGTGCAGCCTGGCCACCGCCTGACTGGCTTCCAGGGTCTGACGGGCCGGATAGAGGCTGGGCTTGGGGGCGGTGGGATCCGAGCCGTGCTGGCCATAGACAAACAGCTGAACCCCCTGCTGGCCGTAGTCCCGGCACAGTCGGGTATGGTTGGCGGCCCCCTCATCGCCGAACATCTCATGAGCGGGGAGGGCGTGGTGGTGGGCGAACCTCTGTTGGTCGACAAAGGTGGCCTTGAGGATGCGTCCGGTCACCCCATGCTCGATGGCCCGGTGGAATTTGTTCACCAGATTGGCCGGGGTGAAGTGGACCTTGCCGTCGGCACTGTCGGCACTGGGTGAGACGGTGGCGGCGTTGGCGGTCCACATGCTGGAGGCGGAGTAACAGGCCATCAGCAGGTGAGGAGCGGTATCGAAGGCTTTCTGCAGGATCTCACCGTCACTGCCGGAGAAGCCCAACTGCTTCAGGGTGTGGATGTCGGGGCGCTGCTGGGGGGCCAATACCCCCTGCACCATGCCCAGCTGCTGGACGGAGAGCATCTTATCCAGCCCCTGCAGGGCGGCGGCCCTGGGGTTTGAAACCGCCTGAGCGTTGGACTGGGAGGCAACGTTGCCAAAGGAGAGACCGGCATAGTTGTGGGTGGGGCCTACCAGGCCATCGAAGTTGGCTTCAAAAGCTCGCATGAAAATTCCTTTGCTTATTTATAGTTAAACCTCTCTGCCTGAGCCCGGGAGGGCCTGAACAAGCAGGTGAAGAAAGTCAACAGTATAAGGCGCAAACTGTGATGGACAAGGGGGGAACTGCTGCTCAGATGTAACATCTGCATAACTATTACTTGCGTTGCCTCCCTCATTGCATTAGTAATTTTTTTATATGCGAATCTAGTCCCAAAAAAATTCTCGATTGGACAAATTTCGACTAACTGATGGCTTCCTTGGGGGTCAAGGCTTGAAACTCACAGGTCTTCCCTCTATATATGGAGCCACTTTGTATAAACCGCTTGCAGACAGGTGTCCTAACCCCCGCCATGGCTAAATCACTGGTAATTGTGGAGTCGCCCGCCAAGGCGAAGACCATTAACAAATATCTCGGCAAAGACTTCATCGTGAAATCCTCGGTGGGGCACATCCGTGACTTGCCCACCTCTGCCAGTCAATCTGAGTCAGCGGCCCCGGCCAAGAGTGCCGCGGAAGTGCGCAAGATGGCCCCGGAGGCCAAGGCCGCTTACAAGCGTGAGCGTGAGTATCAGGGACTGATTGCCCGCATGGGCATCGACCCGGAACACGACTGGAAGGCCAACTACCAGGTGCTGCCTGGCAAAGAGAAGGTGGTCAAGGAGCTTCAGACCCTGGCTGCCAAGGCGGACCACGTCTACCTCGCAACGGATTTGGACCGCGAAGGGGAAGCGATCGCCTGGCATCTTCAGCAGGTGATTGGCGGCGACGACAGTCGCTACCGTCGGGTGGTGTTCAACGAGATCACCAAGGGCGCCATCAAGGAAGCCTTTGCTCACCCACTGGAACTGAATCAGGCCAGGGTCAACGCTCAGCAGGCCCGTCGTTTCCTCGACCGGGTGGTGGGCTTCATGGTGTCGCCTCTGCTGTGGAAGAAGATCGGCCGCGGCCTGTCTGCGGGCCGGGTTCAGTCCGTGGCGGTGCGACTGCTGGTGGAGCGCGAGCGTGAGATCCGCGCCTTCGTGCCGGAAGAGTTCTGGGACCTGCACGCCGATCTGGGTTCCGCCTCAGGCGATGCCCTGCGGATGCAGGTCGCCCGCTTCCAGGGGAATAAACTGGAACTGGGCAATGAGACCGAGGCGATGGCCGCGGTGGCCGCCCTGAAGGCCGCGGGCTACACCGTCGCCGGCCGCGAGGATAAGCCCAGTAAGAGCCGTCCCCAGGCTCCCTTTATCACCTCCACCCTGCAGCAGGCGGCCAGTACCCGTCTGGGCTTCGGGGTGAAGAAGACCATGACCCTGGCTCAGCGTCTGTATGAGGCCGGTTACATCACCTACATGCGTACCGACTCCACCAACCTCTCCAAAGAGGCGGTGGCCAACTGTCGTGATTACATCCAGCAGTGGCATGGTGATGCCTACCTGCCTGAGGCACCCAAGGTGTATGGCAGCAAGGAGGGCGCCCAGGAAGCGCACGAAGCGATTCGTCCTTCCGACGTGACCGTGAAGGCCGACGGCCTCTCCGGCATGGAGCGTGACGCCGAGCGCCTGTACGACCTGATCTGGCGCCAGTTTGTGGCCTGCCAGATGACCGAAGCCCGTTACGACGCCACCACCCTGACGGTGACCGCCGGTGACTATGAGCTCAAGGCCAAGGGCCGCATCATGCGCTTTGACGGTTGGACCGCGGTTCAGCCACCGTTGCGGCGCAAGGGCGAAGAGGATCTGATCCTGCCACCGGTCAAGGTGGGGGACAGCCTCAGCCTGAAGGAACTGGATCCACGTCAGCACTTCACCAAGCCACCGGCACGCTTCAACGAAGCCTCCCTGGTGAAGGAGCTGGAGAAGCGCGGTATCGGCCGCCCCTCCACCTACGCTTCCATCATCTCCACCATCGTGGACCGGGGCTATGTGAAGGTGGAAAACCGCCGATTCTTCGCCGAGAAGATGGGCGAGATCGTCACCGACCGCCTGGTGCAGAACTTCACTGACCTGCTCAACTACGACTTTACCGCGGAGATGGAGCAGACCCTGGATAAGATCGCCGACGACCAGCGCGACTGGAAGCAGGTGCTCAACGAGTTCTATGGCGGCTTCACCCAGCGCCTGGATCAGGCCGGATTGCCCGCCGACGAGGGTGGCATGGTGGGCAACGAGATGGTGTTGACCGACATCCCCTGTCCTACCTGTGAGCGCTCCATGGGCATTCGTACCGCCACCACAGGCGTGTTCCTGGGGTGCAGCGGCTACAGCCTGCCGCCGAAAGAGCGGTGCAAGACCACCATCAACCTCACCCCGGGTGAGGAAGCGGTTGCGGTACTCGAAGGCGAGGACCTGGAAACCGAAGCCCTGCGTCACAAGCGTCGTTGTCCCAAGTGCGGCACCGCCATGGACAGCTACCTGATCGACGAACAGCGTAAGCTGCATGTGTGTGGTAACAACCCGAGTTGCAGCGGCTACGAGGTGGAGAAGGGCAGCTTCAAGATCAAGGGCTATGACGGTCCCATCATCGAGTGTGACCGTTGCGGCGCCGACATGGAGCTGAAGAACGGCCGCTTCGGTAAGTACTTCGCCTGCACCAACACCGAGAACTGCAAAAACACCCGTAAGCTGCTCAAGAGCGGTGAGGTGGCTCCACCGAAAGAGGATCCGGTTCAACTGCCCGAGCTGCCTTGCGAAAAGTCCGACGCGCACTTCGTGCTGCGTGATGGCGCCGCCGGCCTGTTCCTGGCTGCCAGCACCTTCCCCAAGAGCCGGGAGACCCGCGCACCCAAGGTGGAGGAGCTGGTTCGCTTCAAGGATCGCATCTCGCCCAAGTTCCACTACCTGACCGAGGCTCCGGCCAAAGATGGTGATGGCAACCTGGCCGTGGTGAAGTTCAGCCGTAAAACCAAGGAGCAGTACGTGGCCACCGAGGTTAATGGCAAGGCCACAGGCTGGACCGCCAAGTACATCGAAGGCAAGTGGGTCGAGGAGCAGACCAAGAAGCGTGCCCCGGCGAAGAAGAAAGCCTGATCACCGCTTTTTCACTAAGAAACTAAAAAGCCCGCTGCAGTCAGCGGGCTTTTTTGTGCCTGTAAGCGCCTCAGCGGCATTCTCAGGCGCTTTGGCGCTCCAGTTGAACTCGGTATGCCACCAGGTCCTCAATGGTCAACAGAGGCATTTGACGAGCTTTGGCGAACTCTGCCAGGGCCGGTAGGCGCATCATCTCACCGTCGTCGTGATTCAGCTCGCAGATCACCGCCGCCGGTGAGAGGCCAGCCAGACGGGCCAGATCCACCGAACCTTCGGTGTGGCCACGGCGGGAGAGTACCCCCCCGGGCTGGGCACGCAGGGGAAAGACATGACCTGGACGGGCCAGATCTTCCGGGCGAGCGCCCTCGGCTACGGCGGTGCGGACGGTGACCGCCCGGTCAGAAGCGGACACGCCGGTGCTGACGCCGACCTTGGCTTCGATGGAGACGGTGAAGGCGGTCTGGTTGCGGCTGTTGTTGTCTGCCACCATGGCGGGCAGGGCCAGTTGCTCAACCCGTTCCGGGGTCAGGCACAGGCAGACGATGCCGGAGCCGTGGCGGATAAGCAGCGCCATCTGTTCCTTGGTGATGGTTTCGGCGGCGAAGATAACATCGCCTTCGTTTTCTCGGTCCTCATCATCCACCAGGATGATGCCCTGGCCCTGTTTCAGCGCGTCAATGGCTGCTTCCACACGGGAGTGGGGAGTTCCGATAAGTAGAGACTGATTCATGGTAGGTCCTTAAAAATACGTTAGTTACCAGAATCAGGGCATCAGGATTAGGTCGTGGCAAGCGGCCACGACCCGGCAGGCGGAGTGATGCTCCACCGTGCGGACGTACTTGTCCTCTCAAAGAGGCTGTTACGCCTATCCTCTTTCATCCGGACTGTGACCGTCGGCTCTGGCATCTCACCAGATCTGCTGACCCTGCCAGCAGGCAGGCGCTCGCGGGCTCATCCCTGGAAGGGGATATACCGCCGGTGGGGAGTTTCACCCCGCCCTGAGAATAGTTGCCCGAAGGCAGGGCCATGCTACTCCCGGGGCTGGCCACCGGCAAGAAGGGGTGACGAATTTGGAATGGGGATCCCAATCTGGAACCTGGGGGAGGGAACGCTCAAAAAAGGAAAGGGGCCATCAGGCCCCTTTTGATTACCACTTTTTCTTCGGCTGGAACAGCTCATCAAGGTCATCCTTGGGCTTGTTCTGCTTGCTCAGGTCCTGCTTGGAACCCTCAATCGCCTGCAGCAGTTCATTGGTTTTTGCCTGCATGCGTGCCCGATAGTCGGGGCCGGCCAGTACCTGGTTGTTCAGGGCCAGGGTAATCTTGGAGAGCAGCATCTTGGCGGAGCCGTGCTGGCGGGCGTTGACCAGGTTGCGTGCCCGGTTCATCAGCACTTCGATGTGGATGCGCAGCTGCAGCTTGTCTACCTTTAGCTCTTCGTCGGTGAACACTTCAGCGGCCATGCGGCCCTTGTTGTGCTCATTACGCAATACGGGTTTGAGCTTCTTCAGGGTCTGGATCAGCACCAGGGTCTGCTTTTCGTTGCTGGGTAACTGAAACAGATCGATGCTCTCCTGGCCCAATTGGCCCGCTTCCAGGGCGGACAGCTGGCCCACGGTGTGGCTGATGCGGGCATCAAATTCGCTGCTGCCGCCAGCCAACTGCTTGGACTGGTTCAGGGCATCGAGAATTCGGGTATTCAGGGTCTGCAGCAGGGCGTTGCTCATGGGAATGAGCGCAGCCTGGGAGAGGATCTCCTCGGTCTCTTCAATGACCGCGCGCTGTCGCGCCAGCTCCTTACGTCGCTGGGCTTCCTTGGCTTCATGATGTTGATATACCAGATTGATGGCGATGATCACCAGCAGGGCAACCACGACCATAACGACGACGGCGAAAAATGACATGCTTTAGCAAAGAGTTAGAATTTTTGTCAATGCTACACTATTGTCGGTTGATGTGCATCCCGTCATGGGAGGTCACACCATATTCCGATTGATGTCAAAAAGCCTTTTGGCTATAACTAATAGGAATTAATAGGCTCAGATAGTCGAGAAGCCCATGAAGCTGCAACAGTTGCGCTATATCGTAGAAGTCCTCAACAACAACCTCAACGTTTCTGCCACTGCGGAAAGCCTGTATACCTCACAACCGGGGATCAGCAAGCAGGTGCGGATGCTGGAGGATGAGCTGGGGATCCAGATTTTCGGGCGCAGTGGCAAACACCTGACCCATGTGACGCCGGCGGGCCAGCAGGTGATCGATATCGCCTCCGAAGTGCTGGGCAAGGTGGAGAGCATCAAGAAGGTGGCCCGGGAGTATACCCAGCCGGACCGTGGCGATCTGGTGATCGCCACCACCCACACCCAGGCACGTTATGCCCTGCCAGAGGTGATCAAGGGCTTTATTGAGCGTTACCCTCAGGTGAATCTGCACATGCACCAGGGCACCCCGGACCAGATCTGCGAGATGGCGGTGCGGGGCGATGCCGATTTTGCCATCGCCACCGAAGGGATGCACATGTATCACGATCTGCTGATGCTGCCTTGCTATCACTGGAACCGCTCCATCGTATTCCGCCGTGACCACCCCCTGGCCTCTGCCAGTCGGGTCACTCTGGCGGACGTCGCCCAGTATCCCCTGGTGACCTATGTGTTTGGCTTCAATCGCAGCAGTGCCCTGGAGAAGGCGTTCAACGCCCAGGGACTGGAGCCCAGGGTGGTGTTTTCCGCCACCAGTGCCGATGTGCTTAAGACCTATGTGCGCCTGGGGCTGGGCGTGGGCGTCATGGCCACCATGGCTCTGGACGAGATGGAGGACAGTGACCTGGTGGTGGTGGACGCCAGTGACCTGTTCGAGCCCAACACCACCAAGATCGGCTTCAGGAAAGGCAGCTTCCTGCGCAGCTATATGTATGAGTTTATGGAGCGGTTTGCCCCCCACCTCACCCGTGAGCGGGTAGAAAAGGCTCAGCTGCTTCGGGACCAGCAGCAGGTGGATGAGATGTTCGCCAATGTCGAGCTACCCATGAGGTAATTCCGAGTATTTCACCGAGAACACTTCGGCCAAGTCGATGTCAAAAACTGTCGGCAGGCCAAAGAAAAAGCAGCCAACTGGCTGCTTTTTTTGTGGGTTATTTTCCCCGGTAGCGGCAACCTGCGGTGCAGGTCTCCTTGATCTCCACCATGGAGAGCTCCGGAAGAGTGGGCTTGAGCTCCTCCCAGATCCAGCGGGCCAAAACCTCGCTGGTGGGGTTCTCAAGCCCGGGGATATCATTCAGGTAGTGGTGATCCAGGCGATCATAGATGGGCTTAAAGGCCGCTTTCAGATCGCCGAAGTCCATGATCCAGCCGGTGTGGGCGTCCACTTCTCCCTGGATATAGATCCTGGCCAGGAAAGAATGACCATGCAGCCTGCCACATTTATGGCCCTCGGGCACATGGGGCAGCCTATGGGCCGCTTCAAAGTAGAACTCTTTGTAGATCTCTGTTGACATAATGGACTCCTAAAATTGCGGGCGGAAGTTTGGCACGGAGGTGGCGGTGATGCAACCGTAGTCAGTACGGGCCTTGAGATGGTGCCCAGATGACCAACTTTGACGTACTATGTCTGAGGGTCAGTGACGACCAAAACTGGAAAAGGAAAACTGCTATGCGACTTGGATTTTTGGGATTATGCGGAGTGTTGTTGCTCAGTGGTTGTGGAGAACCTGAAGCCTCCTGGGTGCACGATACTAAGGACAGCCAGGCCTTTATGGCCGATCGGGACAGGTGTAACAGCCGTACTGATGACAGTCAGGCCAATTTCAACGACCGCTTTGCCACCTGTATGAAATCTGCCGGCTGGCGCCTGGAATCCCATTAGGGTGTGTTGATCTTTGCCGAATCTAAGGAGAGTCTATGCCCAAGCGTCCACTAACTCCTGATGAACAGCAGGTACTCCACCACAAGGGAACCGAGCCCCCCTTCAGTGGCCGGTTCCTCAATCACAGCAGCGACGGTCACTATCTGTGTCGCGATTGTGGAGCACGCCTGTATCACAGCGACGGAAAGTTTGACGCCGGGTGCGGCTGGCCGGCGTTCGAAGTTCCGGTGGCGGGGGCGGTGACCGAGCAGGTGGATGCCGATGGCCGCCGCACCGAGATACTGTGCAGCGCCTGTGGTGGTCATCTGGGCCATGTGTTTCGAGGAGAAAGGCTGACTCCGGCCAACGAGCGTCACTGCGTCAACTCCCTGAGTCTGGCCTTCGAGCCTCAGCAGGCGCCAGGCAGCGATACTCTCACCCTTGGTGGAGGCTGTTTCTGGTGCATTGAGGCGGTATTTCGCCGGGTCAAAGGGGTAACCTCGGTCCTGAGCGGATACGCCGGTGGTCAGGGCGACAACCCCAGTTATCAGGCGGTGTGCAGCGGCAGTACCGGGCACGCCGAGGTGGTGCGCATCAACTACGATCCCGCCCTGGTGGATCTGGATTCTCTGCTGGAACTGTTTTTTGCCGCCCACGATCCCACCACCTTGAATCGTCAGGGCGCGGATGTGGGGAGCCAGTACCGCTCTATCGTACTGTGCAACGGCATGGCGCAGCGGCGGGGGGTTGAGGCCTTTATCAGCCGCCTGGAGGCATCCGGCCTGTTCTCCTCACCCATAGTGACCGAAATTGCCGATGACGCGCCCTTCTATGTCGCCGAGGAGGGGCATCAGGAGTATTACGAGCGTCATGGTGGGCAGCCCTACTGCCAGGTGGTGATCTCCCCTAAAGTTGCCTCTATTTATCAGCGTTTTGCAGATAGGCTTAAGGAAGAGTAATGGTCTAAGCTTATCCTCAGACTCCTTCTCCATGCCAGGGAGGCAAAATGCAAGGTATTATTTTTACGGAGTTTTTGGATCTTGTTGATAACACCTTCGGCCCGGACGTTACCGAAGTCATGTTGGAACGAGTCTCTCCTGCCAGCGGAGGGGCTTACACCCGGGTCGGCAACTACGATCACCAGGAGATGGTTCAGCTGGTGGCGACCCTGTCCGATCTCGTTGGCAAGCCTGTCCCTGACCTGCTCTACACCTATGGCTATCACCTTTTCCCCAGGCTGCTGACCCTCTATCCCGAGCGTTTGGCACAGTGCCATGAAAGTTTTGAGTTTCTTCAGGTGGTGGAGAATGAGATTCACACCCAGGTGAAGAAGATCCATGCCCACGCCGAGGTGCCCACCTTTGAATTTCCCCACACCGAGGACGGTTACATGGAAGTGATCTACAACTCCGAGCGGGGGTTGGCCGACATCGCCCATGGCCTGATTGCCCACTGCTGTGATCACTTCAAGGAGCAGGTCAGGATCGACATGGAGGATCTCAGTGAGGAGCGCAAGACGCGAGTGGCTTTCCGGTTGACCAAGCAGGTGAACTGATGTCCGACATCTGGCTGAAACGCTATCAGAGAGAGCGCCTGGCCAGAGAGGAGGCGGAGGCGCTGCTGGAGAGTAAGAGCCTGGAGCTCTACCAGGCCAATCAGCGGCTGGAAGCGGTGAACCAGCAGCAGGCCGGGGAGATCCGCCTGCGTCAACGCTATGATACCTACCTGCTTGGCGTCAGCCGTGAGTTGCTGGCCTGCAATGTTGTTGCGCCCTTTGATGCCATCCGAGAATGTCTCAACCGCCTGGGGTTACTCCTGGATGCCCAATGGGTGGGGCTGGAGTGGGGCCGAGGCCGGACCCTGGGGTGGCCCAGTCTGTATAACGGCCCCTGGCCCAAGCGTCAGAGTGGTCCTCTTGTCAGCGGTGAGGCGATGCTCAGGGAGTCTGGCTATCTCTGTGGTCATCAGTCGGTGGACGTCGGGGTGCGCCTGGTGGTGCTGTTTGAGCGGGAACTGCCTTGGCAGGAGACTCAGCAATCTCTGCTGCGGGATCTGTGCTCTTTGCTCAACGCCTTCTATGACAACTGGTTGGCCTTTACCCAACTGAAGCTGGCGGAGCAGGAGACCCACAGGATGTCCAACCTTCGCTCCCGGTTCCTGGCGATGGTGACCCATGAGCTGCGCACCCCAATGAATGGCGTGCTGGGCTGTGCCGACCTGCTGGCCTCCACCGATCTGGAGAGTGAGCAGCGTCAGTTGCTCAGGGTCCTGACGCAATCCGGTCAGAGCTTGTTGGCACTCATCAACGATGTGCTCGACTACAACAAGATCGACTCAGATCAGTTCTGCCTGAATGACAAAGCCACCGACCTGCACCAGCTGTGTCGCGACACCCTGGAGATTGTCCGGCCCATGGCGGCGGATAAGGGGTTGGAATTGGATTATCGGCTGGAGGGCAGGCTGCCAGAGCTGGTCAAACTGGACCCCAGCCGCTATCGCCAGGTGCTGCTCAACCTGTTGGGTAACGCCATCAACCATACCGAGTCCGGGAGCGTGGTACTCGGCCTTAAGGGGGCGGTATCGGAGAAGGGGACCGAGGTCATCACCTCGGTGACCGACAGCGGCCCCGGAATCAACGCCGACTTCATGGGCCAGTTGTTTGAGCCTTTTTCACAGCAGAAGGGCGAGAGCAACGGCACCGGCCTCGGGCTCTCCATCAGCCAGAAGCTGGTGAGGCGACTTGGCGGCGAGCTGCAGGTGGAGAGTCATCTCGGGGAGGGCAGCCGATTCCACTTCACCCTGGTGCTGGAGAGCTGCAAGCTGCAGAGCGCTGAGCGGGAGCAGAAGCCTGTCCACAAGAGTGGCAACATCCTGGTGGCCGAGGACACCAAGGCCAATCAACTGGTGGTGCGGATGATGCTGGAGCGCCAGGGGTGTCGGGTGACCATAGTGGAAAACGGTAAGGAGGCGCTGCAGCAGGCCAGTACCCAGCCCTTTGACCTGATCCTGATGGACTGCAGCATGCCGGAGATGGACGGCTACTCCGCCACCGAAGCGCTGCGTCGCAGAGGGTGTCGGATGCCGATACTGGCATTGACCGCCACCACCACCGCCGAGGCCCATCGCATGTGCCTGGATGCCGGTATGGATGCGGTGCTGCATAAGCCGATCCACAGGGAAGCCCTGGTGAATGCCCTGAATCAGTGGCTGTGATCTGCGCCCGGTCAGCCCGTGAGTCTTCTACCTCCAAATAGGCAGTGGCCGGGGTAGCTCTGGTCTATGCTTGATGGACATTGGCCATCTGGAGTCTCCCATGCTGAAGCTGTTTGCCCCCCTGTTGCTCTCTCTGCTCTGTGTTTCCGCGCCGGTACAGGCGATGGATGACCTTCTGGGTCTGGTGACTTCCCAACTGGGGGTGTCCCAGGAACAGGCCAGTGGTGGAATAGGTGCCCTGTTGGCGACCGCCGAGCCCAACCTGGCGCCAGAAACCCTGAGTCAGCTGTCCCAGGTGTTGCCTGAGATGGACGGCCTGGTGCAGATGGGCGGGGATTTGCTGGCCAAAATGGGGGAGGGCAACGGAACGGCCGGTTTGCTCGGAACCGTGCTGGGGCAGAGTGGCGGTGCCCTGATGGGATTGAATGACGCTTTTGCCTCCTTGGGGCTGTCGCCGGAGATGGTGGCCAGTTTCAGCCAGATACTGCTCGACTATGTTAATCAGCAGGGGGGAGAGGGGCTGATGCAACAACTGCAGAGTGCGCTGCTCTGACTGGTAAAACTCACAGAATTTTCAGTGTGATCTTCCTAGCATAACCTGGAGTGGCGGCGGCTAAAATTTATTCGGCAGCCCCCCAAAACAGGAGAGCCTCCACAACTGGTGAAAATCCTTTTTTCAGATATTGAAATATTGTCTCCAGCTTTATTAGATATGGCTTAAATAAAGGTCGGCTGGAGCCCCTGATGACCCTCACCATTCGCTGGAAATTGGCCATTCTTATTGCCGGAGTGCTGCTGGCTGTCAGCAGTTTCTTCGGTGCCAACCTCTATTGGATCGAATCCAAGGTGCTCGACCAGCAACAACAGCAGGTCTCTGCCCGGGTTGAGGGGCTGATACGGGATAACCTGGCTGGGCAGGTGGAGACCCTGGTTCGGGGAGTGGGGGTGGCTTACCGGGCCACAGAGGAGCAGCAGATTCGACAGGCGCTGGCCAAAGAACTGATCTCGGTGCGTGACTCGGTGGCAAGGATGTATGAGAACAACCTGACCGACGATGAGATGATGCTGCTTTACACCTTCATCAATGAGTATCGCTGGGGAGAGGGGCGTTACCTCTTTGCCTACGATGCAGAGACCCTGGCCAATGAAGCCTCGGGAAATGGTGAAGTGGCGGTGGGGAACTCCAGGGATGCCCAGGATGAGAAGGGCAATTTCTACGCCCGAGACATCGTGGGCTCCGCCCGCAGCAGTGACATCGGTTTCGCCAGTTATTTCTTTACCAACCCGGCCACCGGCCTGGTGGAGGAGAAACTCTCCGCCTCCTTCTACTTTGAACCCCTGAACCTGGTCATCGGCACAGGGGAGTACCTGAGTACCCTCAAGACCTCAGCCAGGGAATCGGTACTGACGGCGGTGGCAGAATCCAGATTTGGGGAGTTTGGCTATTTCTGGATCCAGGACCGTCAGGGGCAGATTCTCGCCCATCCGGACCCGGCTCTGGTGGGGACGATGACCCCGGCGACCCAGGCGGTGACCGAGGCACTGGCCAGTCGCAAAGAAACGGTGCTTAAGACCCTGGAGCCTAACCCCTCGACCGGTGAACGAGCGTCGCGCATCACCTATGCCCGGGCGGTATTTCCCCGTTGGGACTGGATCATCGTCACCGGCGCCTTTGAGCAGGAGGTGACTGACATCGAGCAGGGGCTGAGCGGGGCAATGGCTGAGCTGTTCAGTGCCGAGGTGCTGAAGAGCATCAGCTATTCTCTGGTACTTCTGGTGCTGACCATGGGACTGTCGGTATTCCTGCTCAATAAGATTATCGCTGAGATGCGCGATCTTCAGGCCAGAATCGAAAACCTGTGTACCGGAGACGCGGATCTGACCGCCAGGCTGGAGGTGAAGACCGAGGATGAGCTTGGGGCGATTCGTAAGGCGTTTAATCAGTTTGTGGAGAACTTGCAGGGGATGATGCTGGAGGTGAAGCAGACCAGTGACCACATCACCCTGTCCCTGGCGGAGCTGGACAACCAGACCCAGCGCAACAGCCTGGCACTGGAGCGTCATGCCAGGGAGACCTCCCTGGCGGCCACGGCCATTACCCAGGTCAGTGCCAGTGCCGACACCGTTGCCGAGGGAGCCGCGGATACCTCCGCCATGACCCACTCGGCCACAGGTCAGGCCCAGGAGTCGCGCACTACGGTCAAACAGGCCTCGGACAGCGTCAGGGCGCTGATCGGCGAGATGGAACAGGCGGCGGGCGGCATAGATTCCATGAACCGGGATACCCAGAAGATCGCCTCGGTGCTGGGGGTGATAGGCGAGATCGCCGAGCAGACCAACCTGCTGGCCCTCAACGCGGCCATTGAAGCGGCCAGAGCCGGGGAGCAGGGACGAGGGTTCGCCGTGGTGGCCGACGAGGTACGCAACCTGGCTTCCCGTACCCAGGGCAGTACCGCCGAGATCAATCAGATCATCAGCCAACTGACTCAGAGTGCCGGCGATGCGGTCGCCATGGTCCACAACACCCGAAGCAGTTGCACCCTGGTGGCGGAAAACACCGAGCGGGTGACTGACAGTCTGGAGCTGATGGGCAGTGCCATTGGCGACATCGATCAGCTCAGTGGCCGCATCGATCAGGCGGCGCGCCAGCAGAGCGCCGTCAGTGAAGAGATCAGCAAGAACGTTCACTCCCTCCAGTCCATGGCCATGGAGCTCAGTGATAATGGCGAAAAGGTGGCCAACAGCGCCCGCAGCCTGGCTGCCGCCAATCAGCAGCTGAGTGGCCTGGTGGACAGATTCAAATTGCAACCCTGACCCTGGAGCCTGGGGGTGTCTGACTTCGGTTGGACACCCCCTTTTTCCCTAGGCTTATCAGTTAACTAGAGGCAAGCTGCCAACAGCCACAGACAAGGCAGACTATACTTTAAAGGCAGGCTCCATAGTAAAGGGGGTTGCCCAGGCGAGTTGGTCAGCCTCCTCCTCCGCCTTCTCTGTCAAAGGAGGTACCCATGGACTGGTATTTCATCTCTCATGTGTTATTCACCCAGGATGTGCTGGGTCAGTTGCTGCTGATTGTGCCCATTGTGGCTTTCATCTACTGGACCGCAACCCGGACCTGAAACAGGTCAGCACCCCCCCTGCATGCCATTCTGCTCCCGAGTTGGACTGGCAAGGACAGGCGTGAACAAAAATTAGGCGGAAATGCCTAAAATTTCAGATTACCCTCTAAGTACAAAGGATTGGGTCTGAGCAGCAGGTCGACAACAAGCCGGTTTCAAGCGGTTTGGTGAAAGCCCCTGTTGCCAGGCAAGTCATCGATACTGGAGAGGTGGTCATGTCTGTATCTTCAACTCTTGTTACCGCAATCATCCATTTTATCCTGACGTTGATGTTTGTTGTGGCCCTGGCCCTGGGGTGGGTGTGGCTGGTTCGTTGGCGCTTTGATGTGCCCGAGCAGATCACCGATGAGGAGATCGACGCGGATCTGCATTTTCATTGAGTCGGCTGAGGCTGGCCGAGTGCTCGCCGTCCCTCACGGGTTCTGTTAGGCTGGGCCCGTTATTGCAGATTCGACTTAGATTGGCCTTATGAATTACAAGACTGTTTCCTCTGTACTTTTTGTCTGCCTCGGCAACATTTGCCGCTCGCCGTCGGCGGAGGCGGTGTTTCGTCACCGGTTTGAGTCCGCCGGCCTGCCACTGATGCTGGACTCTGCCGGGACCGATGCCTACCACGCCGGAGAGCAGCCGGACAGGCGCTCCGCCGCCGCCGGGCGTCAGCGAGGCTATAACTTTTCCGGGATGCGGGCGCGGCGGGTCACCGATGAGGATTTTGAGCAGTTCGATCTGATTCTGGCTGCCGATGGCAGTAACTTGCTGGACCTCAAGTCACGTTGTCCGGATCACCTGGCGTACAAGCTGGATATGATCGTGGAATCCGGGGAGGTGCCCGACCCCTATTATGGTGGCAGCGATGGCTTCGAGCTGGTGCTCGACCTGCTGGAGCAGGCGGCGGACCGCTGGATAGAGCGTTTGGCGCGTTAGGCCCGCCAGCGACAAGGAATGAAAAAGCCGGCTCAATCAGCCGGCTTTTTCTTGTCTGCAAGCCTTAGGGCGTGCTTATCTTTGCTGGTTAGATTTTGGCCGATAATGGCGGCAAGCAATCAAGGAGTTCGATTGTAGGCATAGTGGTTCTACGTCAAAATCGAACGACGCCGAGTGGTTGTCGCCAGGCCGGCCCCGGAGGGCGCGGCGAACTAACCAGTTATAAACCCAGCTTGAGCAATCTCCGGCTAACTTGGTTCTATCGCAGGCAAACACGTTAGCGCAAAAATATTCAGCAAAGGTCAGCATGCCCTTACGCCTGTTTGCGCTCCCAGCGGCGCTTGATGGGCACGACGATGGCGGTGACCACTATGGCAGCCAGAATCATGCCGATGGCCACTACGGGACTCTGAAGTGCATTGGGGTTGATCGCCAGGGTGCCGCCCAGAGAGAGCATCATCACGCCGGACATCAGCTTCAGGGTCTGGCCCTCCTTCTCGGTCAGCTTGCGCTTGCCCATGGTCAGGGCGAATACGGTCACAATGGCTGCCAGAGGGATCACATACACCACGTTGTACATCACCAGGTACATGTAACGGGTGCTCTCAGCCATGTCGTGCATGGAGAGCACGCTGGTGTAGATCATCGGGAAACCGGCGGTGCACAGCAGTTCGTAGGCATTGGCCAGAATCGCCAGCACGGTGGAGCCGACGATCATTGCCGCCAGGCTGGAGGCGCTGGAGAGCTTGCCCATACGTTTGATCAGGCCTGTTCGGTTCTCTGCCGACATGGAGAGGGAGATCTCTCCCCGTTGCAGGAAGAACTCTTTGACGTTGATGATACCGGCGACAATGGCCAGCATCCCCGCAGCCAGGATGATCCAGCCGCCATCGGAGCCGTCGCCCAGCAGTTGGAACAGGTTGAGCCAGGCGGTCATGAACAGGAAGTAGATCAGGCCTGAGAAGAACACGAAGATGCCGCCCACAATCAGCATGCGGCCCCGGCTCTTGGCGTTCACCATCACACTCAGCAGGAACAGCAGAACAAAGAAGGCGCAGGGGTTGAAAGCGTCCACACCGGCCAACACCACGGTCAGGGCGGGCAGGGAAAGCTTCTCAGGGTTGACCACCCCGATAAAGGGCAGCTCCACGGGCTGTACCGCGGGTGCATTCATATCGGTGATGCCGCAGGTGCCGTCGTCACTGTCGCCACACTGGGCCCCCAGGTCCAGAGGCGCGTCCATGTCGATGCTGTCGCTGGCCACAGGGGCGATGCCGCTGAGGTTGCCCCCCAGGCGTTGGTAACAGGCGCGCAACTGGTTCTCCAGGAACTGTCCGGTGGTCTGTTCGCTGGTGTAGCCCACAATGGGTGTGCCGCATACCGCCATAAAGGGTACCGAGGTGGGCTCGGTCCCGGTCAGCTTGGCCACCTTCTGCCAGTGGGCGCGAGTGCCTGCATCCTGTACCTTGTAATCCTTGAGATCAATCCAGGGATACTGAGCCAGCAGCTTGTCCTCGATGAAGGGGTGCGCTTCGGCGCAGTGCGGGCAGGTTTCAGACCAGAAGAAGTAGAGGGTGACTCTGGGTTCGCCAGCACTGTCATGGGTAAACCAGTCCGCATCGGCGGCTTGGCTCAAAGGGGAGAGGAAAATAAGTAGCAGACCCAACAACAGGCCTCTGATGGGATTCATCAAGAATCACTCCTAAAACCGATTAACTACCTTCTTAGTATTCACTCTAATGGTCCAAGTTCAGTGCTCGTAAAGGATTTTTATCAGGATGTTATCCACGGCACATTTTGGCCTTCATTCCCGATAAAAAACTGCAAAGGCGCGCAAATTCAGGGCCGAGATAAAGGTTAAAGCCGGGGCATAAAAAAACCGGCAGACTGGGCTGCCGGTTTTTCTGGTCGCTGCGCTTACTCTGCGTCGGTCGGCTTGGTCGTGCCGGCGTTGGAGGAGAAGCGGTAGCGGCTCTGAGCAAAATCGTTAGGCTTGGCTTCCACCTTAGCCTCTTCACTCTTAGGTACGACCACAGGCTCAAACTCCGGAACCTCTACCTCTGGGGTGGCGGCTTGGGAGAACGCGGCCTTGGCAAAGCGGCTGCCAGCAGCCTTAGGCTCGGCGGCTTTGGCTTCCACAGCCTTGGGCTCGGCGGCCTTGGCTTCCACTACCTTAGGTTCGGCGGCTTTGGCTTCCACAGCCTTGGGCTCGGCGGCCTTGGCTTCCACCGCCTTGGGCTCGGCGGCCTTGGCTTCTGCGGCCTTGGCTTCCACCGCCTTGGGCGCTTCGGCTTTGGCTTCTGCCTTGGGGGCTTCGGCTTTGGCTTCTGCCTTGGGCGCTTCGGCTTTGGCTTCTACTGCCTTGGGGGCTTCGGCTTTGGCTTCTACCGCCTTGGGGGCTTCGGCTTTGGCTTCTACCGCCTTGGGCGCTTCGGCTTTGGCTTCTACCGCCTTGGGGGCTTCGGCTTTGGCTTCTACCGCCTTGGGTTCGGCGGCATCGCTGCTCTTGGCTTCACCCTTGTCCGATTTTGGCTTGCGGCTGCGAGGCTGACGGCTGCGGCGAGGCTTAGGCGTTTCCGCTTTCTCCTCAGAGTCAGTTTGAGGGGCATCTGCCTGAGCGTCGAACATCTCCAGCTGGGTCTCTTCCGCCATCTCGGTGGCTTCAGGGTAGCGGGCGGTCACAGGATCTTTCTGCGCTTCCGCTTCCAGGTCGGCAGAGTCCGCTTCGCCTTCACCATTGTCATCATCGCGCTTGCGACGACGGCGCTGGCCGGCGGCACGCAGGTGACGTGGGCTGCGACGGCTGCGGCGGTTGTTTTCACGCTCGCCCTCTTCGCCGTTCTCGCCGTTTTCACCCTCGGCAGCCTGAGTCTCCTCGGCCTTGGCCTCCATGCTCTCCTGAGCCTTGGGCATGGCGTCGGCTTTGGTTTCCACTGGGGCTTCGGTGGCAGTGACTTCAGCAATCTGAGTCTCAACGGCCTTTGGTGCTTCCTCGGCAACAGGGGCGGTCTCTTCAGCCTTGGCAGCTGGGGCGCTGTCGCGGCCCTCTGCGCTCAGGCGAACAGATTTGTCCATCTTGCGGCGTTGACGACGCTCCTTCACCACTTCGCGCTCACGCTTCTCCTGCTTTGGAGACTCCTGAGTTTCAGCGGCTACTCCGGCTTCGGCGGCGTCGGGTTCCAGATCCTTGCGACGACGGCGCTGGCGGGTCGGCTGCTCCTGCTTCTCTTCAGAGCGGGCCTGTTGCTCGGACTGACGACGCTCCTGCCGCTCTTGAGACTTTTGCTCGTCGCGACGGTCATCACGGCGACGGCGGTCTTTACGCTCGCCGCGCTCCGGACGCTCGCCACGCTCCTGGCGTTCGCCGCGTTCCTGGCGTTCGCCACGCTCCTGGCGTTCGCCACGCTCTTTGCGCTCGCCACGCTCTTTGCGTTCGCCACGCTCTTTGCGGTCGCCACGCTCTTTACGGTCGCCACGCTCTTTACGGTCGCCACGCTCTTTGCGGTCACCGCGCTCGCCACGACGACGGTCGTTACGACGGCGGTCGCCGCGCTTACCGTCACGGGATTCCCTCTTCTCTTCCTGCTTAGGCTGCTCCTCTTCGCCGCCGAACAGGGACTTGAGGGCGCTGGCCAGCTTGGTCAGCAAAGAGGGCTTCTCCTCCTCAACCTTGGACTTATTATCCTTCTTAGGCTGAGGTTTGGCTTTCTCCTGCTTCACCTTGGATTGCAGCTTCAGCTCTTCAGGCTTAGGCGCCTCCATGGCACGGATGGCAGGACGGTCAGCAATCTTCTTCTCCAGTTTGCGCGGCTCATAGAGTACCGGCTCTGGCGCTTCAGCAATGGTGTAGCTGGCTTCGGTGATGGTGTCATCCTTACGGTGACGTGCCACGGTGTAGTGTGGGGTCTCCATGTGCGGATGAGGAATCACGTACACCTCAACCTTGTGACGCTCCTCGATGATGCGAATCGCTTTGCGCTTTTCGTTCAGCAGGAAGGCGGCCACGTCGGTGGGCACCTGGGCTTCGATCTGGGCGGTGTTGTCCTTGATCGCTTCCTCTTCCATCAGGCGAAGGATGGACAGAGCCAGGGACTCGGTGCCACGCACCACACCCTGTCCGCTACAGCGGGGGCAGATGTGTGCCGAGGACTCACCCAGGGAGGGGCGCAGGCGCTGACGGGACATCTCCATCAGGCCGAAGCGGGAGATGCGGCCGATCTGGACGCGGGCCCGGTCCTGACGTACGGCGTCACGCAGGCGGTTTTCCACTTCACGCTGATGGCGCACAGGGCCCATGTCGATAAAGTCGATAACCACCAGGCCGCCCAAGTCGCGCAGACGCAGCTGGCGGGCGATCTCATCGGCGGCTTCCAGGTTGGTCTGCAGCGCGGTCTCTTCGATATCGCCACCCTTGGTTGCACGGGCGGAGTTGATGTCGATGGCGGTCAGCGCTTCGGTGGGGTCGATAACGATGGAACCGCCAGAGGGCAGGCGCACTTCACGCTGGAAGGCAGACTCAATCTGGCTTTCGATCTGGTAGTGGGTAAACAGCGGCACTTCGGCCTTGTACTGTTTGACGCGGCTGACGTAGTCGGGGCGCACCAGGTTGATGTGCTGGACCGCTTCGTCGTAGATGCGGGGGTGATCCACCAGGATTTCACCGATGTCACGGCGCAGGTAGTCGCGAATGGCGCGCACAATCACGTTGCTTTCCTGGTGAATCAGGAAAGGTGCGGCACGGGATTGGGAGACCTCCTGGATCTTGTCCCAGTGGTTCAGCAGTACCTTGAGATCCCACTCCAGCTCTTCGGCGGCTTTGCCGACGCCGGCGGTGCGAACAATAAGGCCCATGCCCTGGGGCACGGTCAGCTGGCTCAGGGCATCCTTGAGTTCGGTGCGCTCATCGCCTTCGATACGGCGGGAGATACCACCGGCACGAGGGTTGTTGGGCATCAGAACCAGGTAGCTACCGGCCAGGCTGATGAAGGTGGTCAGGGCGGCGCCCTTGCTGCCACGCTCCTCTTTGTCCACCTGAACGATCACTTCCTGACCCTCTTTAATCACCTCTTTGATGTTGGGGCGACCTTGGAAGGAGTAACCTTCAGGGAAGTACTCGCGGGCGATCTCTTTCAGGGGAAGGAAGCCGTGACGCTCTGAGCCGTAGTCCACGAAGGCGGCTTCCAGAGAGGGCTCTACGCGGGTGATTTTACCCTTGTAGATGTTGGCTTTTTTCTGCTCGTGACCTGGTGCTTCAATATCCAGGTCGTATAAACGTTGCCCATCAACCAGGGCAACACGCAACTCTTCGGATTGAGTTGCGTTGATCAACATTCTTTTCATTTTGGGTGGTCCAATTTTCCATTGGTCACCGCTTTCAGGTCGAGCGTCGGCTGCACCGGCGCCCCAGAATCAATTTTTAGGCAGTCTCACGACTGGTTGACCGGGGCTTTGCCCATCAACACATCAGGTTACTTGGGGGGTTGGCTGCGGGCACGCCGCAGATGCTCTGTCTCAACCCCGGTTCACTTTGCTGTGCAGCTTACAACTGCTGCCGCAGCGCCATGGGGCGTTGCGGCCGAAATTCTATCCCGGTACGTCACCGGACGGAGGACCTGAAACGGTTTCCGATTTTGCATTCCTGTTTAGGGGGTCAACTGCTCGGTTGGAGGTTCGTGCCGGTCCTATGGCAGGAGAGAGTTCCTCACTGTCCCGGACCTGGCATCGAAGGTCTTATCTATAAAAACCGATAGCAGGACCAAATCTGTGCAGACGCGCTAAAAATTCAACTTTTAGTCAAGCTGCAACGGCAAGAATATAGCAACTTACGCCTCTTGCGGCAATCAACATTCTCCATATTGTCCGCCTGAGTGCGAATAGGTGTACAATGGCGCCCATGACTGATTCATCACAGAGTAATTCACCCAAGGTGCAATGGGTGACCGTGGAGCCCGACTACGAGGGCCAGCGGATTGATAACTTTTTGCGCACTTTCCTCAAAGGGGTTCCTAAAAGTCTTATTTATCGACTGCTTCGCAAAGGTGAGGTCCGGGTCAACAAGAAACGGATCAAGCCCGAGTACAAGTTGCAGGCCGGTGACCAGCTGCGGATCGCCCCCATTCGTGTTTCTGAAAAGTCTCAGCAGGACAACCTGCCCTCGGCCAAGCTCACCAAGGTGGCTCAGCTGGAGGAGTGCATCGTCTATGAGGACAAGCTGATCCTGGTGATCAACAAGCCCTCCGGCATTGCGGTGCACGGTGGCAGCGGGGTGAACTTCGGCGTCATCGAGGCCCTGCGTGCCCTCAGGCCCAAGGAGAAGAACCTGGAGCTGGTGCATCGGCTGGACCGGGCCACCTCAGGCCTGCTGATGCTGGCCAAGCGACGCAGCGCCCTGAAGCATATGCAGGACCAGCTGCGCAGCAAGACCATGAAGAAGCAGTACCTGGCGTTGGTGAAGGGCAAATGGCAGGACAGAGACCGTGTTGTCAATGAGCCCCTGCTGAAGAACACCCTCAATTCCGGTGAGCGCATGGTGCGGGTCAGCGGCGACGGCAAGCCGTCAGAGACCCGCTTCCGGGTGCTGGAGCGTTTTGGCTCCGACGCCACCCTGGTGGAGGCCAGCCCCATTACCGGCCGTACCCACCAGATCCGGGTGCACACCCAGTGCAAGGGCCACCCCATAGCCTGTGACGACCGCTACGGTGACGATAGCTTCGACCGTACCATGAAGGGCAGGGGGCTCAATCGCCTGTTCCTGCACGCTCACAAGCTGCGCTTCCTCCATCCGGGGGAGGAGGTCACCATGGAGCTGGAGGCGCCTCTGGAGCCCAAGCTGCAGAAGCTGATTAAGCAGATGAAGACTGAGGGGGCCGCATGAGCCACTGTGACCTGGTGATCTTCGACTGGGACGGCACCCTGATGGATTCGGTGGACCGCATCGTCGACAGCTGGCAGCGTGCCTGCGCCGAGCTGTCCATGGCGGTGAACTCTGCCGACTCGGTCCGCTCCATCATTGGCCTCTCCATCGAGTCTGCCATCGACACCCTGGTGCCGGAGATGGCGCCAGAGCGGGTGGAGCCCTTTATCCAGGCCTATCGCAGCTGGTACCTGGAGCGCTCCGATGTGCCCACTCCTCTGTTTGATGGCGCCGAAGCGCTGCTGCATGAACTCAAGGGGCAGGGGTATCAGTTGGCGGTGGCCACAGGTAAGGGACGCCAGGGCCTGGAGAGGGTGCTGGACGTGTCTGGACTGCGTCCGCTGTTCGACGCCAGCCGGACCCCCAGCGAGGCGGCCTCCAAGCCTCACCCCGACATGATCCTGCAGCTGTGCGGCGAGCTGAACTGCCAGCCGGGCAGGGCGGTGATGGTGGGCGATGCCCTGTTTGATCTGGAGATGGCCAACCGGGCCGGCGCCATCGGCGTGGGGGTGTCTTACGGGGCGGGCTCTGTCGATGTTCTTCGCTCCGCCTCGCCGAAGGGGATCATTCATCACCCCATGGAGCTGCTTGAGCTGCTCTGAATCGGTCAAAAAGGGAGTTGGCGCAAAGATATTGTGGGTATTTTTCGATTGAGGCAATCGATTCCACCGACAGAAACGACCCGCTGACGGCCTGTCAGGCATAAAAAAACCCGGAACCTGGTTCCGGGTTTTTCTGTTTTTGGCCGTTAGTCTCTGTCAGACAGTTCGGCGTAATCGCGCTTTTCGGCACCTGTGTAGAGCTGGCGAGGACGGCCAATCTTGTGGCCTGGCTGGCTCAGCATCTCCTGCCAGTGGGCAATCCAGCCCACAGTACGGGACAGGGCGAAGATTACGGTGAACATGGAGGTCGGAATACCAATGGCCTTCATGATGATGCCGGAGTAGAAGTCGACATTGGGGTAGAGCTTCTTCTCGACGAAGTAGGGGTCTTCCAGCGCAATGCGCTCCAGCTCCATGGCCACATCCAGCAGTGGATCGTTGATGTCCAGCTCTTTCAGAACCTCGTGGCAGGTCTCGCGCATCACGGTGGCACGGGGATCGAAGTTCTTGTACACCCGGTGGCCAAAGCCCATCAGGCGGAACGGGTCTTCCTTGTCCTTGGCACGGGCGATGAACTCTGGGATGCGGTCAACGGTACCGATCTCGGCCAGCATCTCCAGGCAGGCTTCGTTGGCGCCACCGTGGGCGGGGCCCCACAGGGAGGCCACACCGGCCGACACACAGGCAAAGGGGTTGGCACCGGAGGAGCCGGCCAGTCGCACCGTGGAGGTGGAGGCGTTCTGCTCGTGGTCCGCATGCAGAATGAAGATGCGGTCCATGGCGCGCTCCACCACGGGGTTCACCGTGTAATCTTCACAGGGCACAGAGAACATCATGTGCAGGAAGTTGCCGGCGAAGGAGAGGTCGTTGCGTGGATACACGAATGGCTGGCCAAGGTTGAACTTGTAGGCCATGGCCGCCAGGGTCGGCATCTTGGAGATCAGGCGGTAGGCGCAGATCTCACGGTGTTTGGGGTCGTTCACATCCAGGGAGTCGTGGTAGAAGGCGGACAGAGCGCCAACCACACCACAAAGAATCGCCATGGGGTGGGCATCGCGACGGAAACCTTTAAAGAAGGTGGAGATCTGTTCGTGGACCATGGTGTGGTAGGTCACTGTTTTCTCGAACTTCTCCAGCTGCGCCTTGCTGGGCAGCTCACCGAACAGCAATAGATAGCAGACTTCTATATAACTGGAGCGGGTCGCCAGTTGGTCGATGGGGTAGCCGCGGTGCAGCAGCACGCCCTTGGCGCCATCGATGTAAGTGATCGCAGACTCACAGGAAGCGGTGGCCATGAAGCCCGGGTCAAAAGTGAAGTACCCATGCTTGCCCAGAGAGCTGATGTCGATTACATCATGGCCTGCGGTGCCCTGTTTGATAGGCAGTTCCACCGCTTCCTGGCCTGGAACCTGAAGTGTGGCTTTAGATTCAGCCATACCGTGTTCTCCTTACTACATTCTTGTTATCTATCCGTAACGTCCGTCCCATTTTAAGAGACAGTAATCACAAAAATCAATTGCCTGGTCGGATGTTTAATCGAAATTGCTTCACTTTCATGCACTTTTGGACGCTATTCACAGCTCACTGTCGGTTCGGATGGATCTGTGTGGCAAATCTCAGAAATTGGCAAAATGTGATGTTTGTAATCAAAAACAGCGCTATGTATACTGGGCGCGGGCCGCTGAAAAGAGGCAGTAGAGCGGTGAGGTCATGGGGAATTTTCCAGCAATCACTCGGCTAAAATATTGCCTATTTTCTGTTTAAAACGCCTACCTAGGAGTAGGGACGGATGTCCCAATTTCGGTGGAAATAACAAAAAGTGCTCAATGGAGCTGAGTGAGCAGCTGTGAATAAGCAAAGACCTGTGTACCTGGATTTGAGTCAGATCCAGTTTCCCGCCACGGCGATTGCGTCGATTTTGCATCGCGTCAGTGGTGTCATCACCTTCGTCGCCCTCGCCATCCTGCTATGGCTACTGGCCACGTCCCTGAGCGGTGCTCAAGGATTTGCCCAGGTTCAATCCTACTTCCAGACGTTCTTCGTCAAATTCATCGTATGGGGAATCCTCACCGCACTGGCGTATCATGCCATCGGCGGCATTCGTCACCTGTTCCAGGACCTGGGACACTTTGAAGAGATGGAGTCCGGTAACGCGTCCGCCAAGGCCAGCTTTGCCATTACTCTGGTGGTATCCGTTCTGGCAGGAGCCTGGTTATGGTAAAGAATGCCGCGACATTTGGACGCAGCGGCGTCCAGGATTTCGTTCTGATTCGAGCCAGCGCATTGGTGATGCTGGCCTACGTTCTGTTTCTGGTGGGTTACCTGGTGACCTCCCCCTCACTGACGTTTGACACCTGGCAGGGGCTGTTTGCTTCTGTGGGCATGAAAGTTTTCACCCTTTTGGCGCTGTTCAGCGTATTGATTCACGGGTGGATCGGTATGTGGCAGGTGGCCACCGACTACATCAAGCCCGCCAAGCTTCGTGCTTTTGTCCTGTTTGCGATCAACGTTGTCCTGTTGGCCTATCTGGCCACCGGTGTTGTTATTCTGTGGGGTGTGTAAGTGAGTATTCCAGTACGCGAATTTGACGCTATCGTCATTGGTGCCGGCGGCGCAGGTATGCGCGCAGCACTGCAGATTTCTCAGGAGGGCAAATCCTGTGCCCTGCTGTCCAAAGTATTCCCGACCCGTTCCCACACCGTGTCCGCCCAGGGCGGCATCACGGTCGCCCTGGGCAATGCCCACGAAGACAACTGGGAATGGCACATGTACGACACCGTCAAGGGCTCCGACTACATCGGAGACCAGGACGCCATTGAATATATGTGTAAGACCGGCCCTGAGGCCATCATCGAGATGGAGAACATGGGCCTGCCTTTCAGTCGTTTCGACAACGGCAAGGTGTATCAGCGCCCCTTCGGCGGCCAGTCCAAGAACTTCGGCGGTGAGCAGGCGGCCCGGACCGCAGCCGCGGCCGACCGTACCGGCCACGCCCTGTTGCACTGTCTGTATCAGCAGAACGTCAAGAATAAGACCGAAGTCTACTCCGAGTGGTACGCCCTGGATCTGGTGAAGAACCAGGATGGTGCCGTGGTGGGTGCCACCGCCATCGACATCGAAACCGGTGAGATTGTGTTCTTCAAGGCCAAGGCCACCGTGCTGGCCACCGGCGGCGCCGGTCGCATCTATGCCTCCACCACCAACGCCCACATCAACACCGGAGACGGTGTCGGCATGGCCCTGCGCGCCGGTGTTCCGGTTCAGGACATGGAGATGTGGCAGTTCCACCCCACCGGCATCGCCGGCGCCGGGGTACTGGTGACCGAAGGGTGTCGTGGTGAAGGTGGCTACCTGCTGAATAAGGATGGCGAACGCTTCATGGAGCGTTACGCCCCCAACGCCAAGGATCTGGCCGGACGTGACGTGGTGGCCCGCTCCATCATGACTGAGATCCGCGAGGGTCGAGGCTGTGACGGCCCCTGGGGTCCCCACGCCAAGCTGAAGCTGGACCACCTGGGTGAAGAGGTACTCGAGTCCCGTCTGCCGGGCATCTGCGAACTGTCCCGTACCTTTGCCCACGTTGACCCGGTGAAGGAGCCGATTCCGGTGATCCCAACCTGTCACTATATGATGGGTGGCGTGCCCACCAACGTGAACGGACAGGTGATTGGCATGGGTGACAAGCCGGTTCAGGGTCTGTTTGCGGTCGGTGAGATCGCCTGTGTATCGGTACACGGCGCCAACCGTCTGGGCGGCAACTCTCTGCTGGATCTGGTGGTATTTGGCCGCGCGGCCGGTAAGCACCTGGGTGAAACCCTGGCTGCTCAGACCGAAGCCCGCGATGCGTCCGAGTCTGACATCGACGCCTCCCTGGCTCGCTTCAATCGCTGGGAGAATAACCAGAGCGGCGAGGATCCAAACCAGATTCGCAAGGACCTGCAGAACTGCATGCAGCTCAACTTCTCCGTATTCCGCCAGGGCGACGCCATGGCGGAAGGCCTCAAGGAACTCAAGACCATCAAGGCCCGCCTGGAGAACGCCAAGCTCGACGATCGCTCCAAGGCGTTCAACACCAACCGCATCGAGTGCCTGGAACTGGACAACCTGATGGAGACCGCGCTGGCCACCGCCGAGGCGGCCAACTTCCGCACCGAGAGTCGCGGCGCCCACTCCCGTGAAGATTTCACCGAGCGGGATGACGGCAACTGGCTGTGCCACTCCCTGTATGATCCCATCACAGGTGAGATGTCCAAGCGCGATGTGAACATGACGCCCAAGCTGCGGGAAGCCTTCCCGCCCAAGAAGCGTACCTACTAAGGAGTGACAGGGAATGAGTTTGCAAGTTTCTGTCTACCGCTATAACCCGGAGACTGACGCCAAGCCCAGCATGCAGGATTACACCCTGGACCTGCCTGAAGGCAAGGACATGATGGTGCTGGATGTGCTGATGATGCTCAAGGAGCAGGATCCCGGCCTGACCTTCCGCCGCTCCTGCCGTGAAGGCGTGTGCGGCTCCGACGGCCTGAACATGAACGGCAAGAACGGCCTGGCCTGTATCACCCCCATCTCCGCCTTCAACGGCAAGAAGCTGGTGATTCGTCCGCTGCCCGGCATGCCGGTGATTCGCGACCTGGTGGTGGATCTCAGCCTGTTCTACAAGCAGTACGAGAAGGTGAAGCCCTACCTTATCAATGACGATAAGAACCCGGGCCGTGAGCACCTGCAATCCCCCGAAGAGCGTGAGAAGCTCGATGGACTGTATGAGTGCATCCTGTGCGCCTGCTGCTCCACATCCTGCCCCTCGTTCTGGTGGAATCCGGACAAGTTTGTCGGCCCCGCCGGCCTGTTGCACGCCTACCGCTTCCTGGTGGACAGCCGCGACACCGCCACCGACGAGCGCCTGGCAGAGCTGGATGACGCCTTCAGCGTGTTCCGCTGCCACGGCATCATGAACTGCGTGAATGTTTGCCCCAAGGGTCTGAACCCCACCAAGGCGATCGGCCACATCAAGTCAATGTTGCTGCAACGGGCGGTGTAGTTATGCAACGCGTTGTTTATCGTTGTATTTAATATCAAGGTCACCTCTTCGGCTGCGAAGTGCGTGACCTTTTTGTATAGTGCTCTAACGCCCCGAGTCGATAAATTACGACTAAAGGGCAGTGGTAAAAACAATAACAATGCCTTAGAAAGGCAACAGGTATAACCAGGCTTGGTTGATAAAGGAATACAGATGCAACAAGGCTCACTGCAGGACTGGCTGGACAGCTCCCATCTAGCCGGTGCCAACGCAAGTTACATCGAAGAGCTGTACGAACTCTACCTGGACGAACCAGAAGAGGTATCGCAACAGTGGCGTGAGATCTTCGACCGGTTGCCCACCAACGGAGCGGGCCAGGAGGCGAATCACCGTCGCATCCAGGACTACTTCCGTCAGGTAGCCATGGAGCAGACCAGTTCGGTGAAGACAGCCGTCGACCCAGAACTGACCGCAAAGCAGGTTAAAGTCCTGCAGATCATCAACGCATACCGCTTCCGTGGCCATCAGGCCGCCGACCTGGATCCCCTGGGTCTGTGGAAGCGCGACCCTGTCCCCGAACTGACCCCAGAATTCCACGGTCTCACCGACACCGATATGGAGCGCGAATTCAATATCGGCTCCTACGCGTCGGCCAGCGGTGACACCATGAAGCTGTCCAAGTTGCTGGACGCCCTCAAGGCCACCTACTGTGGGTCCATCGGCGCCGAGTACATGCACATCACCTCCACCGAGGAGAAGCGATGGGTTCAGCAGCGCCTGGAGCCCACCTCCGGCAAAGCCAGCTTCGACAGCGAACACAAAAAACGGATCCTAAGCGGCCTCAATGCCGCCGAAGGCCTGGAGAAATACCTGGGGGCCAAGTTCCCCGGGGCCAAGCGTTTCTCCCTGGAGGGCGGTGATGCCCTGATCCCCATGATGCGCGAGCTTATCTACCGCGCCGGTCACCACGACACCAAAGAGGTGGTGGTGGGCATGGCGCACCGTGGTCGCCTCAACGTGCTGGTGAACGTACTGGGCAAGAAGCCCCAGAACCTGTTCGACGAGTTCGCCGGCAAGCACGACGAGACCCTGGGCAGTGGTGACGTGAAGTACCACCAGGGCTTCTCCTCCGACTTCGCCACCCCGGATGGCAATGTCCACCTGGCCCTGGCCTTCAACCCCTCTCACCTTGAGATCGTCAATCCGGTGGTGATGGGCTCGGTGCGCGCCCGTATGGACCGCCTGGGTTGTGAGAATGGTCAGAAGGTGATGCCGGTGACCATCCATGGCGACTCTGCCATTGCCGGTCAGGGTGTGGTGCAGGAAACCTTCAACATGTCCAAGACCCGCGGCTTCAGCGTAGGCGGCAGTGTGCGGGTGGTGGTCAACAATCAGGTGGGCTTTACCACCTCCAATCCGGAAGATACCCGCTCCACCGAGTACTGTACCGACATCGCCAAGATGGTGCAGGCGCCCATCTTCCACGTGAATGCCGACGATCCGGAAGCGGTGGCTTTCGTGGCCCAGCTGGCGGTGGATTACCGACAAGAGTTTGGCCGCGACGTGGTGATTGACCTTATCTGCTACCGTCGACACGGTCACAATGAGGCGGATGAGCCCAATGCCACCCAGCCTCTGATGTACCAGAAGATCAAGAAGCACCCGACGCCACGCAAGGTGTACGCCGACCGCCTCATCGACAGCCAGGTGATGAGCCCGGAAGAGGTCACCGAGCAGATCAACGCCTACCGTGAACTGCTGGACCAGGGTGAGTGTGTGGTGCCCGAGTGGCGCACCATGGAAGCCCACTCTGTCGACTGGAGTCCCTTCCTGGGCCACGACTGGGATTCTGAGTACCAGTCCCAGGTGCCCATGCCGGAACTGACCGAACTGGCCAAGGCCATTTGTGATGTGCCCGAGTCCCACAAGCTGCAATCCCGGGTGGCCAAGACCTACAAGGATCGCCAGCTGATGGCGGCCGGTGAGAAGCCACTGGATTGGGGTATGGCCGAGACTCTGGCTTACGCCACCCTGCTGGACAAAGGTACCCGAATCCGCCTGACCGGTCAGGATTCAGGCCGGGGCACCTTCTTCCACCGCCACGCGGTGCTGCACAATCAGGACGATGCCACCACCTACATGCCTCTGCGCCACCTGCGCGATGGTCAGGGCACCATTGAGATCTACGACTCGGTGCTCTCCGAAGAGGCGGTGCTGGCGTTCGAATATGGCTACGCCACCGCCGAACCGGCCACCCTGACCATGTGGGAAGCCCAGTTTGGTGACTTCGCCAACGGCGCCCAGGTGGTGATTGACCAGTTCTTAAGCTCAGGTGAGCAGAAGTGGGGCCGCCTGTGTGGCCTGACCATGCTGCTGCCACACGGCTATGAGGGCCAGGGACCGGAGCACTCCTCCGCCCGACTGGAGCGATTCCTGCAGATGTGCGCCGACCACAACATGCAGGTGTGTGTGCCCTCGACGCCGGCCCAGGTGTATCACATGCTGCGCCGCCAGAGCGTGCGCCCCATGCGCCGTCCATTGGTGGTGATGTCGCCCAAGTCTCTGCTGCGTCACCCACTGGCGGTGAGCGACCTGGAGGAGCTGGCCAACGGCACCTTCCAGAACGTCATCGGCGAACTGGACGAGCTGGATCCCAAGGCGGTGAACCGGGTGGTGTTCTGCTCCGGCAAGGTCTACTTCGACCTGCTGGAGAAGCGCCGTCGCAATGAGATTACCGACGTGGCCCTGGTTCGGGTCGAGCAGCTCTATCCCTTCCCCCATGAGGAGATGGCCAGGGTGCTCGAAGCCTATCAGCACGTGACCGATTTCGTCTGGTGCCAGGAGGAACCCCAGAACCAGGGGGCCTGGTACTCCAGTCAGCACCATTTCTGGCAGGCGATCCCCTCCGGGGCGAACCTGACTTACGCGGGCCGTCAGGCGTCCGCGGCACCGGCGGTGGGGTACCCCTCTGTCCATAACAAACAACAACAGGCGCTGGTGAATGCCGCCCTGAATATTGAAGAATAATTGCACAAGGAAAGGTTCAGATGAGCATCGAAATTAAAGTCCCCGTACTGCCAGAGTCAGTCGCCGATGCCTCCATTGCCACATGGCACGTCCAGCCCGGTGAAAGCGTCAGCCGCGACCAGAACCTGGTGGATATCGAAACCGACAAAGTGGTACTGGAAGTGGTGGCGCCGGAAGACGGCACCATAAGCGAGATCATTCACGCCGAGGGTGACACCGTCCTGGCGGAGCAGGTGATCGCCATGTTCAAGGCTGGCGCCGCGCCCGGTGCCGAGGTGACCAAAGAGGAAGCCCAGGCCAAGGCAGAAGCCCCCGCAGTCGAAGAGGCCGACGCCAATGATGCGCTCAGCCCATCAGTGCGTCGCCTGATTGCCGAGCACAACCTGGACGCCGCCCAGATCAAGGGCACCGGCGTTGGCGGGCGCATCTCCAAAGAGGATGTGGAAGCCTTCCTCAAATCCAAGCCTGCCGCCACGCCGGCTGCTGCTGCCGCTGCCCCTGCGGTTGAGCTCAATGGCCGCACCGACAAGCGGGTGCCCATGACCCGCCTGCGTAAGCGCATCGCCGAGCGTCTGCTGGATGCCAAGAACTCCACCGCCATGCTGACCACCTTCAACGAGGTCAACATGAAGCCTATTATGGAGCTGCGCAAACAGTACCAGGACATCTTCGAGAAGCGTCACGGCATCCGCCTGGGCTTCATGTCCTTCTATGTGAAGGCGGTGGTGGAAGCCCTGAAGCGCTACCCCCAGGTGAACGCCTCCCTGGACGGCGACGACATGGTCTACCACAACTACTTCGACATCAGCATCGCCGTGTCCACCCCACGAGGCCTGGTGACCCCGGTTCTGCGTGACGCCGATAAGCTGTCCGTGGCCGAGATCGAGAAGGGCATCAAGGAACTGGCCATCAAGGGCCGCGACGGCAAGCTGACCGTCGAGGAGCTCTCCGGCGGCAACTTCACCATCACCAACGGTGGGGTGTTTGGCTCGCTGATGTCCACCCCCATCATCAACCCGCCTCAGAGCGCCATCCTGGGGATGCACGCCATCAAGGATCGTCCCATGGCGGTCAATGGTCAGGTTGAGATCCTGCCGATGATGTACCTGGCGCTGTCCTATGACCACCGCGTCATCGACGGCAAGGAGTCCGTGGGCTTCCTGGTGACCATCAAGGAGTTGCTGGAAGATCCGACGCGCCTGCTGTTGGACATCTAATACCAAAATGCGACCGCACCGGATTGCTGGTGCGGTCACCCCATGCCTGGTCGGAATACGACTGGAATAACAAGACGTTATATGGATAGAACATATGAATCTGCATGAGTATCAAGCTAAGCAGCTGTTCGCTGAGTATGGCCTGCCCGTGTCTGAGGGCTACGCCTGTGACACCCCTCAGGAAGCTGCCGAAGCCGCCGATAAGATTGGCGGTGACAAGTGGGTCGTTAAGTGCCAGGTGCACGCCGGTGGCCGTGGTAAGGCCGGTGGTGTGAAGCTGGCGTCCAGCAAGGACGAGATCCGCGAGTTCGCACAGAACTGGCTGGGCAAGAATCTGGTGACCTACCAGACCGACGCCAACGGCCAGCCCGTGGCCAAGATCCTGGTGGAATCCTGCACCGACATCGCCAATGAACTGTACCTGGGCGCCGTGGTTGACCGTGGCACCCAGCGCATCGTCTTTATGGCCTCCACCGAGGGTGGCGTAGAGATTGAGAAGGTGGCGGAAGAGACCCCCGAGCTGATCCACAAGGCCGCCATCGATCCCCTGGTGGGCCCTCAGCCTTACCAGGGCCGTGAGCTGGCGTTCAAACTGGGCCTGAAGGGTGACCAGATCAAGCAGTTCACCAAGATCTTCATGGGCCTGGGCCAAATGTTCCTGGACCTGGATTTCGCTCTGCTGGAGATCAACCCTCTGGTGATCACCGACCAGGGCGACCTGCACTGCCTGGATGGCAAGATCAACATTGACTCCAATGCTCTGTACCGTCAATCCTCCATCCGCGAGCTGCACGATCCTTCCCAGGAAGACGCCCGTGAAGCTCACGCGGCTCAGTGGGAGCTGAACTACGTGGCCCTGGACGGCAGCATCGGCTGCATGGTGAACGGCGCCGGTCTGGCCATGGGCACCATGGACATCGTCAACCTGCACGGCGGCCAGCCTGCCAACTTCCTGGACGTGGGTGGCGGCGCCACCAAGGAGCGCGTTACCGAAGCGTTCAAGATCATCCTGTCCGACGCCAACGTGAAGGCGGTACTGGTGAACATCTTCGGCGGTATCGTACGTTGTGACCTGATTGCCGACGGCATCATCGGTGCCGTGGAAGAGGTGGGCGTAGAGGTGCCTGTGGTTGTTCGCCTGGAAGGCAACAACGCCGAGCTGGGCCAACAGCGCCTGGCCGAGTCTGGTCTGAATATCATCGCTGCCACCAGTCTGACCGACGCCGCGCAGCAAGTAGTGAAAGCCGCGGAGGGTCAGTAATGAGCGTTCTTATCAATAAAGACACCAAGGTGATCTGCCAGGGCTTTACCGGCGGTCAGGGGACCTTCCACTCTGAGCAGGCGATTGCCTACGGTACTCAGATGGTAGGCGGCGTGTCTCCAGGCAAGGGTGGCACCACCCACCTGGGTCTGCCCGTGTTCAACACCGTACGCGAAGCGGTAGAGGTCACCGGCGCCACCGCCACCGTCATCTATGTGCCAGCGCCCTTCTGTAAGGATGCCATCCTGGAAGCCATCGATGCCGGTATCGAGCTGATCGTCACCATCACCGAAGGCATCCCGACTCTGGACATGCTGGAAGTGAAGGTGAAGCTGGACCAGGCAGGCGTGCGCATGATTGGCCCCAACTGCCCCGGCGTTATCACCCCCGGCGAGTGCAAGATCGGCATCATGCCCGGTCACATCCACAAGCCTGGCAAGGTGGGCATCGTCTCCCGCTCCGGCACCCTGACCTATGAAGCGGTTAAGCAGACCACCGACGAAGGCTTCGGCCAGTCCACCTGTGTGGGCATCGGCGGTGACCCAATCCCAGGCTCCAACTTCATCGACGTGCTGGAGATGTTCGAGAAGGATCCGGCCACCGAAGCCATCGTGATGATCGGTGAGATTGGTGGTACCGCAGAAGAGGAGGCGGCCGCCTTCATCAAGGCCAACGTCACCAAGCCTGTGGTCTCCTACATCGCCGGTGTGACCGCACCTCCGGGCAAGCGTATGGGCCACGCCGGCGCCATCATTGCCGGTGGTAAGGGTACCGCCGACGAGAAGTTTGCCGCCCTGGAAGACGCCGGTGTGAAGACCGTGCGCTCCCTGGCCGAGATCGGTTCCGCCCTGCGCGAAATCACCGGTTGGTAATGCCAGTTTCATTAGGTAGATGTTCAATCTAATGCGACGAAGAAATTGTTCCAATCAAGGCGTAAGACGCCGCTGCTAGTGGCCCTAACAGTCAGTCTTACAACGCAGAGTGGGACAAGTTAAGCCAGCAGTAGTGAACAGATATTTAGTGAAATTGGTATCATCTGAATCGTGTCGGTGCTCACTCACTGACCGGTACAGAGGCGGGCCCCGAAAGGGGCCCGTTTTTTTGTTAGTCTTAAACCACCTACTATGGAGGTGGTGAGCGTAGGTGCCAGTATCACATCGTCTGGACACCGAAGTACAGGTACTGAATTCTCAAAGGAATGCAGGTAAAGAGCTGTATAGGGCGATTTATGTCTACTGTAGTATGAAAAAATGCCGCGTGGTTGAGTTAAACGTACAAGTTGATCATGTCCATTTGGTCGTGCGACTGCCTCCGAGCTTAAGCGTGTCGGAGTTTATGGGGTTCGTGAAGGGAAGAAGCGCTATACGGTTGTTTGGCAAATTCCCTTATCTTCGCAAGAAAAAGCTATGGGGTAATCACTTTTGGCAAAGAGGGTACTTCGTAGATTCAGTTGGAGCCAACGAAGCTATCATTCGACGCTATGTCTGGTACCAGGACAAGGCAGCTAAAGAAGAGCACGAAAGGCAGATGGCGTTGGAAAGTCTTTAACAAAACAAAAGCTCCCTTGTAGGGGGCAGGATCAGGGCTGTGTCAAAGCCACCTGCTATACAGGTGGATTTTTACATGTCTGTGTTTTGTAGTGGTCAACTAATTCCGGACGGTAAGTTAGGACGATTCTAGAGTGGGAGTACTGCTGTTAGAAAAGGTGTGGGATAGGATTTTTATACGACAGATCAACGCCTTGCAATTTTACTGCCAAGGCTTCTGGTTTGACAATCTCAATTGAACCATAGTGAACCGAAATTGTATTATCTTTTTCCATCTGCTTTAAAATCTGGTTTAGCTTTGGTCTTGAGACACCTGCAATTCGAGAAAGTTGAACTTGAGATACTTGGACATGACTGGACTTATGGGAGTACCTTCTTACTTTTGTCAAAAGATCCAAGAGGACGTAGGAAACTTTAGGTATCATCTCTGCGAGAGATATGATGTGGCATTGCGCAACAGTGACGTGAGACTCTCTTGTGATAAAGTATAGAAGCTTATAGATTTCATCATTTTTTTTAAGCAGTTGGAGTAACTGATTTCTGTGGAAAAAATGAAACTTGCATGGTTCAACAAGCTCTGCTTGTATAAATGTTTGCATCGGATTCGCAATAGAGGATGCGCCAAACCAATCTCCTTGACCAAAAGTAGCACTGACACTTGTTAAACCTCGATTATTTTCTGTTTCATACCCAAATGAAATGATACCTCTCGAGATACAATATAATCCATCGAATGGCTGATAAGAACGAAGAAATGACAGCTGGCTGTCTTCCTTATGTATAGAAATAGATTCTAATTGTTCTTTTGTTTCTTTGCTTAAGCCACAGGGCCAGGAGATGCCATCGGTCATGCATTTCTCTATTTAGTTAAGCTTAATGGTTAATGGTAGTCTTTTTTTGGCTTTGAGTTTTTATGTGATTTTTAATCAAGGCGTTTGAAATTTATCTCAGCAATAATATATTATAAATGCAGCTTTTCGATCGGCAATGGTCGCGAGATAAAGTACCCTTGAAATAGGTCTACACCGAGAGCCAATGCCTTAAGGTAAGTTGCTCGATCTTCGATACCTTCAGCAACAACCATAGCACCTTGACGATGGCATTGCTTTATGAATTTTTCTAATTTCCTATTGGCGGTTTCATTACACTCTTCACCAATCAGTGAATGATCGATTTTAATGATGGCCGGTTTTAAGGAACCCATTCTTAATGTGTCTAAGTCACACATTGTGACATCATCCAAGGCTAGAAGCACCTGACCTAGTACGGATTTGTTGCAACTGGACTTCAAAGCAGCCTCATCTGGAGAGGCACATTCTTTGACTTCTAAAACAATACTTTTCTGGGGTATGCCAAGGTTACTTAATAGTTGTTTTAAGAAATACTTGGTCTCAAAGCTTTGCGACAAAGTGATAAGACTTCCCGGAGAGACATTTATGAATAATTTCTCGTCAATGAACCAACTATCTGCATAATTCTGCAAGTGAAGTTCGATAATTAGTTGTTCTAATAAGGTACGTTGCTTTCCGCTAAATGAATCAATGAACTCGTCTGGAGGAGTCAAACTACTTGTCTCATTTATATTAGAAACTCTCAATAATGCTTCATAGCCAAACGTTTTCCAATCTTTTGTCAATATTGGTTGGAACACGCTTGTTAAAGTATGATTTTTTAAGGATAAGAGACATTGATGACTCTGCCAGTTTGTTGGTGGTTGATTGAGCATGTGAACGTCATGTGTTGAACTTTGTTTGTTATTATAAGTGAGGTGTGGCCGCGAGTCTGTTACTTAAGGAACAGACTGAATTTTTTTTGGGGGGGTCATATAAAAGTAAGAAGGGAGCCCCGACTATGCCTCCAGCGAGACAGTTTGCCATCTTGACCTGCATGGATGCCCGGCTGGACCCGGCCAAGTTTGCCGGACTGGCGGAGGGGGACGCCCACGTCATCCGTAATGCCGGCGGCCGCGCCAGCGACGACGCCATCCGCTCTCTGGTGGTCTCCTACAAGCTGCTGGGCACTCGGGAGTGGTTTGTCATCCACCATACCGACTGCGGCATGGAGACCTTCACCAGCGAGGTGATGGGAGAACTGCTGTCCGGCAGTCTGAACACCGCCTCATTCACCGAAGGCGGCTGGCAGGACAGCAAGGCCGGGGGCGGTACCGTGGAGGGTAAGTACATCAACTGGCTGACCTTCAAAGACAACGCCACCAGTGTGGTGGAGGATGTCAGCCGAATCCGGCAAAGCCCCATGGTGCCGGCCACCATCCCTATCTATGGCTACATCTACGACTGTGCCAGCGGTGAGCTGCTTGAGGTGCCTGAGGCGACAGAGGCGGGCAGGGCGGCGTAGCGGCCGGCTCAGGGCCGGATACGCCGTCCTGGAGACCGGGCTACTGACAGGTGCCCGGACTGGCGCTAAACGCCTTTAGGTGCGCCTGCGCTTGCCCCAGTGATGCCTCATCGGCACAGGCGACCAGGCTCTGCCAGGTCGCGGCCTTGGGGCAGCGGCGAAAGTTCATTGAACACTCCCGTCCCTGGGCCTGGCTGACCGGCGTGTCGTAGTAGGAAGGGGAGACAAACAGGCCGGCCAGTTTGTCCATCTCGGTTGCATCAGCAGCAAACTGTAAGCCGGTGGGCGCAGAGATGCGCTTATCGGTGACGTCCAGAATCAAAGAGTGGCCATCCAGTGGGCTCAGCCGATACAGGGCCTGCAGCCTTCCCTGGGCATCGTGCATCTCCAAGACTTTGTACTCCTCCTGGATCCGCTGCGACACCAGTGCCAATGCGGCGTCTTTGGGCCGGGTCAGCCCATAGGTCTCTTTTACTACACCGGACAGATTGGACTGGGTTGCTTGTGGGTCGGCGACCCGCCCGTCGACAGACCAGAGTTGAGTGTGAACCCGAGTATTCAGGTGGGCGGTCAGCACGGCTTCCGGCAGCGTGCCTATGAGGGCGGCGATCTGCTCAGGGGATTTGCGCTGGCACCGATCGCAATTCACCACCAGCTTGATGCCCTGGCGAATCACCGGCTTGCCATTGAGCTCAAGAGTGCGGGTGTAGAACTGGAAGCGGGCATGGTCGTTGCCCTCGACCTCATGGACACGAAACACATCTTTGTAGCCGTGAGAGTCGCACCCCTCGAGGCGCTGGCGCTTTTTCCACTGACTGGTGCAGTGATCTAACGCCTCAGTCACGCTCATTTCGTTGAGCTCTTGCGAGTGGACATGGCTGCTGAACAGCAGAGCGAGGCCCAAAATCCATTTTCCTGGCATAACTTCTCCTTGTTGCGCCAATTGGCTAATGCCGTGTTCGGGCTTTACCCTATTTTGTTGTGCCTAAGCTGTCAATGGCGCGGGCTGGCGGAGGGGCAGGAGCAAACCGGTCGCCAGACCCTTTAGGGAGATGGCAGAAAAAAAGCTTGCCTGGGCAAGCTTCGTTACCGGAAATAGGGGAAACCTTAGCGCACAAAGAAATCCATTCTCACCTTGGTGGTGGCCGCTACCGGCTGGCCATCCTGGAACTTGGGGGCGTAGCGCCACTTCTTCACCGCTTTTTTAGTCTCTTTGACAAAGTCCTTGTGGCCCTGGCTGTCGAGCACCTCCATGTCGGTCACAAAGCCCTGTTTGTCAATGGTGATGTCCAGCACGACAGAGCCCTTCTTACCGCGCTTGAGGGCGGCCGGTGTCCATCTTGGCTCCTGACGAAACAGTGGTTTCTGCTCCTGGTTGTTGTCCCAGGGTTTCATCTGGGCGATGGCCAGACAGTGAGCGGTGGCATCGTCGCTGCGACCGCTCTGCTCCAGCAGGGGGACCAGGCGGGAGTGGGCGGCCAGGGCATAGGGGTGGCTGTACTCCAGCACATCCAGCAGTTCGATGACGGTGCTGAAATGCTCAATGGCCGCCTCCTTTTTCTGAAACCCGTCGGCCCACAGGCCGTTGAGGTACTCCGCCTCGACCCGCTCCAGGGTTTCCCGGGGGGCCTTCTCTTGGATGATCTCCAGGGCGTCACTGGCCAGGTTGCGGCCCTCTCTGGCCAGTTGGCTGTCGCGCATGCAGATGCGTGATGCTTCCAACATCAGATTGGCGTAGGCCAGGGAATCTTCCGCATAGAGCTCTTCACCGAGGGCGAGCAGAGCGCTGAGGTGGCTCTTGCGATGGTCGAAATCCTTTTCGACCAGCCGAGCATAGATCTCCAGCAGCTTTTCACTCTGACTGCCATAGGCTTTTTTGTAGCTCTTTAAAGCCTGTATAAGCAGGGAGGCTGCCTCGTCTTGTTCGTCGGGGGGCAGCTGCTTGGCCAGGTTGATACCCAGGTTGGCGTAGTCGACCGAGTCGACATCATAGAGGTCGGCACCCAGCCGATAGGCTTCCCGGGCATGGACCAGGGCGGCCTGTGTGTCCTTGGCGGCAATCGCCTGCTGGTAAGCACGGTAAGCCTGGTCAAATGCCGAGGTCTCGGACGCGGCTTGCAGGGGCAGGCTCAGGCTCAGTGCCAGGGCTCCGATGAGTAGGGAACGGTTCATGGTGACATCCTTGTTTTGGGAATAGCCGAAAAATAATAATTATATTCAGTCGAATGTAAAGAGAACCCACTGCTGGAACGGTTTGGTCCGGCAGAGTAAAAAGTTCCTTTTCTCTGCAACTTTTTTTGGGGTTTGCGCGCCATCTAGCAGAGTTGCCGCAAAAGCTGGTCCCAAGCGCTCATCACTGCTTTAATTGCACCAATAGCTCACTGAAATCCATACAAGGGATGAACATGTTTAAGACTTTGGTTAAAGCAGCCAGCACTGCGATTCTGGCTCTGGGTATGGCTGCGGCAGCGCACGCGGGCCAACTGCACACTGGCGAAGTGGTGGAGACCATGAACGCCGGCGGTTACACCTATGTGCAGATCAAGGAAGAGGGCAAGCTGGTGTGGGCCGCCGCGCCAGAGACCAAGGTGCAAAAGGGTGACAAGGTGGAGTTTGACGAGCAGATGAACCTGCCCAGCTTCGAAAGCAAGAGCCTGAAGCGTACCTTCTCCCCCATCATCTTCGCCGGTAAGATTGTGGTGAAGTAAGGCCAGACAGGCTGAAAAAAAACGGGGTCCTCAGGGACCCCGTTTCTGTTTGTGCTGCGACCCTTTAAGCGCGGCGCTGGCGGAAGGCGTGGGCACCCAGGCGTTTGAAGGTACCGGCCACCGCCAGCCAGGCCGACAGGTTGGGTTTGGGGGCCTGGCCGCGACCCATGCGCTCCAGCTGGAACTCGTACCAGGTGATCCCCAGCATCGCCATGGCGTCCACCCCTTTAAAGCCGGTGGTGGGCTCCTTGAAGCGTATCTCAAAGTCCTCATCGGCCATGGCGCGGTTGGGCATGTCCGGCATCACCGACAGCGGCCGAGCCAGGCCCACCATATCGACGGCGCCGCTGGCCAGGGCCTGGTTCATGCCTCGGCTGCTGCGGAAACCGCCGGTGACCACCAGGGGCACGGACACCCGGCTGCGTACCTGTTCGGCGTACTCCAGGAAGTAGGCCTCCCTCGCCTTGGTGGAGGCCTTGCGGTTGCCGGACATCATCGCCGGCGCCTCGTAGGTGCCGCCGGAGATCTCAATCAGGTTGACCCCCTCCGCTTCAAGGGCTGCCACCACCGCCATGGATTCCTCTTCGCTGAAGCCGTCCTTCTGGAAATCCGCCGAGTTCAGCTTGATGCCCACCGGATACTCATCGCCCACCTCGGCGCGAATGGCCCGGTAGACCTCCAGCACGAAGCGCATCCGTCTCTGGGCATCGCCCCCCCACTCATCCTCTCGCTGGTTGTGGCGAGGCGACAGGAACTGACTCACCAGGTAGCCGTGGGCGCCGTGGATCTGTACCCCGTCGAATCCGCTCTCCTTGGCCAGGCGGGCGGCGGTGGCAAAGGCGCCAATGGTCTGGGCTATCTCGTCACCGGTCATCGCCCTTGGGGTATTGAAGGATTTCTCCAGGCCGCCGCCCAGGGGGATGGCGGAGGGGGCCAGAGGCTCCTTACTGAGCATGGCGGGGATCTGTTTGCCCGGATGGTTCAGTTGCATCCAGATCTGACTGCCGTTTTTGCTGCCGGCCTCGGCCCAGGCGCGAAAGGCGTCCAGATCACTTTGCCCATCCAGCACCACGTTGGCGGGTTCACCCAGGGCGGTTCTGTCCACCATTACATTGCCGGTCATGGAAAGGCCGATGCCCCCGTCGGCCCAGGTGCGGTACAACCGGGGCAGGGCGGAGGTGGGGTTGTGGTTGCGATCGCCCAACTGTTCGCTCATGGCGGATTTGAACAGGCGGTTGCTGACCTGCAGCTGCGGGGTCAGTTGCAGGGGGGTGGAAATATCAGTCATCCGTTTCTCCTATTAGACCGGTCGTCTATAAATGATCTCTAAAAAAGCGCAGCCTGTGCTGCGCCCGGTATTCGTTGGGGTTAGCGCAAGATGACCTTGAGCATCAGCTCCATATCATTGCGCAGTTCTTCAGTACTGCCTTTGAGCTTGACGTGCAGCAGGCCCCCCTGCCATCGGTCCCAGAACAGTCTGGCCATCTGCTCGGCGGTCAGATCCTGGCGAACCTCTTTGCGTTGCTGGGCCTCTTCGAACTGTTGAGTCAGCCAGCCCTGCCACAGGGTCCAGCCCTGGAGCATCACCTGGGTGCACAGCTCGCTCTGGCCGCCTATCTCTGCGGTCAGGTTGCCCAGCATGCAGCCCTTGGTCATCCCCTCCTGCTCCAGGCGGGCCAGGCTCATGTCTATGGCCGCCAACAGGCGATCCATCGGAGCCCGCTCCGGCAGATCCGTTGCCTGCTTGAGTTGCTGCAGGTACTGGTCGATGTAGTGGCTGATCACCTCGGCGGCAAACTGCTCTTTGCTGTCGAAATAGTGGTAGAAGGAGCCCTTGGGGATCTTCACCCTATCCAGGATCTGCTTCAGGCCGGTGCCGTGGTAGCCCTGTTCACTGAGCAGGCTGATGCCCGCCTCCAGCAGAGGTTGCCGATTGTGATCACTTCGTCTTGGTCTTGCCATGGGAGTATTATATGACCGGTCGTCTAGGAATGTGAAGCCCAAATTTCAATCTTGGCTAAATCAGCCGAAATGGCGGCCATTTTCGTAGTATTTGAAGGGATCAAGCGGGAAAAAGCGGATACAGATGTCCAGTCCCTCTTCCTCCTCTTTTAACTGGTTGCGTACCTCAGTGGTGATGATTTCAGCCAGTTTATCCTGGATCTGCTGACCCCGTTCAAACCACTGAACGTCGATGAATGGGTAGCGATTTGCATCCATCTTGTCGTCAAATATGAACTCAGTGGGTAACAGCTCTATGGTGAAATGATCCCGTGGACAACCCACCACGTCGGCCAACTGGTCCACCAGGGTCTCGCTCATGTGCATCACCTGTTGACGCTCCATTCCACTGATTCTGATGTGGGGCATCCCTCTCTCCTGTTCTCTTTTCTGTCGACTACTACCGGCATTGTAGGTGTTGGTCATTGATTTTTCACTGGCAAACGAGCACCTCGGTGGCGGCAGGAACGGGAACGCTCTTCGTTGTTTAGGCTGCGGAAATGGCGGAAAAATGTGAAATAAGTTGGTGTGAGGAAAAGAGATGTGTGCGGCAGTCTCCAAATGTGACCATTTTGTGAGGTCGAAAAGCAACCAAAACAAACGAATTTATTGATGAGGATCAATCGAAACTCCATCTATTTCCTATTGGGTATATCCCCCACTTGAACCCGGCGGTTACATTGCGTCCGAGTTTGAAGATTTCTCAGGCAGAAGCCTGATTTATTTGACTGGGACAACAAGATGGCACGTTCTCCGCTGTGGCGCAGCGCCACCGGCCGCAAGGCCCAGGTACTGCGGATGCCACACCTGGTTTCAGAGGAAGAGTTTGTTGATGGTTGCACGCGCTGTCACCAATGCCTCTCCTCCTGTGAAACCGGCGTTATCGTCATCGGCGCAGGGGGTTTCCCCGAGCTGGACTTTAACAAGGCGGAGTGCAGTTTTTGTGGACAGTGCGCCAAGGCATGTGGGGAGGCCCTTTTTCGGGATTCGGAGCACTCCCCCTGGCCCTACCGCGTGGCACTGGACGACACCTGCCTAACCTTGCAGGGCATAGAGTGTCGCAGCTGTGCCGACGCCTGCGATATGGCCGCCATCAGCTTCAAGCCGACAATTGGTATCTCTCATCCGGTTCTCTCAACGGCTTGTAATGGTTGCGGCGCCTGTCTACCTCGTTGTCCCAGTCAATCCCTCTCTTTGCAGATACCCAAGGAGTCTGCCCATGAATGAACACATCTGTTCATTGGTTGTGAACACCCAGCCGGAGAAACGGTTCGCGGTGGAAACCAGCCTCAATGAGCTGCCCGGAGTCAGCGTCGAGGTCAACGACCCCTCCGGCAAGATGGTGGTCCTGCTGACACACACACATCAAAACTCCCAGGTGGAGTGCATTGACCAGATCAAAGGGTTGCAGGGTGTAGGCGCAACCTCCCTGATCTATCACCAAAAAATTTCTAACGACTGACCGTAAAAGGTTCAAGGAATAGATGATGAAACTATCACGTCGAGACTTTGTAAAAGCGCAAGCCATCGCGGCCGGCGCTGCTGCGGCTAACCTGGCCGTCCCCGCTGCTGCCAAGGGGATCATCGCCACCCGCAACGACGACACCATTGTTTGGGATAAAGCGCCTTGCCGTTTCTGTGGCACCGGCTGCTCCGTTCTGGTCGGCACCAACCAGGGTAAGGTGGTGGCGGTCCAGGGTGACCCTCAGGCGCCGGTGAACCGTGGCCTGACCTGCATCAAGGGCTACTTCCTGCCCAAGATCATGTACGGAAAGGACCGTCTGACTCAGCCCATGCTGCGTAAGAGCAACGGCAAGTACGACAAGAATGGTGAGTTTACTCCGGTCTCCTGGGATGAGGCCTTCGACGTGATGGCCGACAAGTTCAAAGCGGCCCTGAAAGAGAAGGGCCCGACCTCTGTGGGCATGTTCGGCTCCGGTCAGTGGACGGTGTGGGAAGGCTACGCCGCCGCCAAGCTGTATAAAGCCGGTTTCCGTTCCAACAACATCGATCCCAACGCCCGTCACTGTATGGCTTCCGCCGTGGGTGGCTTCATGCGAACCTTCGGCATCGATGAGCCCATGGGCTGCTACGACGACCTGGAGCAGGCTGATGCCTTCGTCCTCTGGGGCTCCAACATGGCTGAGATGCACCCCATCCTCTGGTCTCGCTTGAGTGCCCGCAAGCTCTCCGCAGAGCACGTGAAGGTGGCGGTACTCTCCACCTATGAGCACCGCAGCTTCGAGCTGGCGGACAACCCAATGGTGTTCACCCCTCAGACTGACCTGGCGATCCTCAACTTCATCGCCAACTACATCATTCAGAATGACAAGGTGAACCACGACTTCGTCAACAAACACACCAACTTCCGCAAGGGGATCACCGACATCGGCTACGGCCTGCGTCCCGAGCATCCTCTGGAGAAGGCGGCGAAGAACCCCGGCAAGGGCGGATCCGAAGCCATCGACTTCGAGCAGTTCAAGAAGTTTGTTGCCGACTACGACGTCGACACCGTTGCCAAGCTCTCTGGCGTGGAAGCGGACAAGCTGATCGCCCTGGCAGAGCTGTATGCCGACCCGAATCGCAAGGTGGTGTCCTACTGGACCATGGGCTTCAACCAGCACACCCGCGGCGTGTGGGCCAACAACCTGGTGTACAACATCCACCTGCTCACCGGTAAGATCTCCCAGCCCGGCAACGGTCCCTTCTCCCTGACCGGCCAGCCCTCCGCTTGTGGCACCGCCCGGGAAGTGGGCACCTTCGCCCACCGTCTGCCCGCAGACATGGTGGTGAAGAACCCCAAACACCGAGCCTACTCAGAGAAGATCTGGAAGCTGCCCGAGGGCACCATCCCGCCTAAGCCCGGCTACCACGCCGTGCTGCAGGATCGCATGCTCAAAGACCGTAAGCTCAACGCCTACTGGGTGATGTGCAACAACAACATGCAGGCCGGCCCCAACATCAACGAGGAGCGTCTGCCCGGCTATCGCGACCCTGCCAACTTCGTGGTGGTGTCCGATCCCTACCCAACGGTGACCGCCATGGCCGCCGACCTGATCCTGCCCACCGCCATGTGGGTCGAGAAAGAGGGCGCCTACGGCAACGCCGAGCGTCGTACCCAGTTCTGGTACCAGCAGGTGAAGGCGCCAGGGCAGGCAAAATCTGACCTGTGGCAGCTGGTGGAGTTCTCCAAACGCTTCAAGGTTGAAGAGGTGTGGCCCGAAGAGCTGCTGGCCCAGAAGCCTGAGTACCGCGGTAAGACCCTGTTCGATGTTCTCTACGCCAATGGCCAGGTGAATCAGTACAGCCTGGATGAGGTGCCCGCCGAGCGTCTGAATGACGATGCCCGCGCCGCAGGCTTCTACATCCAGAAGGGGCTGTTCGAGGAGTATGCCACCTTCGGTCGCGGCAAGGCCCACGACCTGGCGGACTTCGACACCTATCACCAGGTGCGTGGCCTGCGCTGGCCCGTGGTCAACGGTCAGGAGACCAAGTGGCGCTTCAAAGAGGGAGCCGATCCCTATGTGAAGGCGGGCAGCGATTTCCAATTCTATGGCAAGCCTGATGGCAAGGCGGTGATCTTCGCACTGCCCTTCGAGCCGGCGGCGGAGTCCCCGGATGGCGAGTTCGACCTGTGGCTCTCCACCGGCCGGGTTCTGGAGCACTGGCACACCGGCACCATGACCCAGCGGGTACCCGAGCTGTACAAGGCGTTCCCCGATGCCGTGGTGTTCATGCACCCACTGGATGCCAAGGAGCGCGGCCTGCGCCGTGGCGACAAGGTGATGGTGAGCTCTCGCCGCGGTGAGGTGGAGACCATGGTGGAAACCCGTGGTCGCAACAAGCCGCCTCGTGGCCTGGTCTTCATGCCCTTCTTCGACGCCAGCACCCTGGTCAACAAGCTGACCCTGGATGCCACCGACCCGCTGTCGAAGGAGACCGACTACAAGAAGTGCGCCGTCAAGGTGCGTAAGGCCTGATTGAGAGATGGGCCCTGCGGGGCCCCTTGCCAAAAGAATTGGAGAACACCATGAAACTTCGAATTGCCCTGTGTGGCGCACTTCTGCTTCCCCTGGCGGTCTTTGCCGTCGAAGAACACCAGTTTGGCATGCGCTCAGACGTGCCTCTTGAAGAGACCAATAAGGCTCCGGGATTGAAGAAGGTCCTCAAGGAGATCGACCGTCAGGCGCTGAACTATGTGAACCAGCCACCGCTGGTGCCTCACAAGGTTCAGGGTTATCAGATCACCCAGTCCACCAACCGCTGCCTGCAGTGCCACGACGTGGACAACTACCTGACCACCGGCGCGCCGCGGGTCAGCCCAACCCACTTTACCGATCGTGACGGCATCGTTCTGCCTCACGTGGCACCCCGTCGCTACCTGTGCCTGCAGTGCCATGTGACCCAGGCGGATGCCAAGCCTCCGGTGGCCAACACCTTCGAAGGCCTGGGCCAGTTTGGCAAAGATAAGGAGTAAGCCATGAAACTACCTGGCTTTATCGGTCGAATTTGGGGCTGGCTCCGCCGCCCCAGTGGCAAGGCGCTTGGCAGCCTGCTGCTGGTGGGCTTTGTGGGGGGCATCATGTTCTGGGGTGCGTTTAACACCGGCATGGAGATGACCAACCGTGAAGAGTTCTGCATCGGCTGTCATGAGATGGAGGCGAACGTCTACGAGGAGTACGTGACCACAGTTCACTACAACAACCGCAGCGGCGTGCGTGCCACCTGTCCTGACTGCCATGTGCCTAAGGACTGGACTCATAAGATGGTGCGTAAGATCCAGGCGTCCAAGGAGTTGTGGGGTAAGGCGATCGGTATCGTAGATACGCCGAAGAAGTTCAGTGATCATCGTCTGATTATGGCGGAACGGGAGTGGGCGCGGATGCGCAAAACCGACTCTCAGGAGTGCCGCAACTGCCACAACTTTGAGTTTATGGACTTCACCGAGCAGAAAGGGGTGGCCGCTCGCATGCATGCCTCTGCCAGCGAGCTGGGCAAGACCTGCATCGACTGCCACAAGGGCATCGCCCATAAGCTGCCTGAAAACTACCAAGGCAACGACGCCATCTCTGAGACTCTGGCGGCTCATTAAGGGACAGCATTTGGCCCGGATACCAGTCAGTCGGGCCAGATAGACTAAGGGGGAATCCATTGGATTCCCCCTTGTTTTTGTTTACGACTTATCGCGTTCAGGCGGCACTCAGGTGACCGGCGATCTCCCTAAGGTCGTTGATGAAGGTGTCCACCGGCTGACCGCCACTGATGATGTACTCATCGTTGATGATGAAGGCGGGCACCGAAGTGATGCCCAGACGCACATACTTCATCTGGTCCTTGCGCACCTCATCGCCGTATTGGTCGCTCTCCAGTACCTCTTTAGCGCCAGTGGCGTTCAGGCCTGCGGCCTCGGCACACTGAATCAGGGCGTCGTGGTCACTGGGGTTGCCCCCATTGGTGAAGTAGAGGTGGAACAGGTGCTGTTGCAGGGCGGACTGCTTGCCCTTGAGCTCGGCCCAATGAAGCAGACGGTGGGCGTCGAAGGTGTTGTAGGTGGTGGGCTGACGGTCCAGATGCATCTCAAAGCCAAGGCGATTGGCTCGCTTGTCCAGCACCAGTTGGTTCTGTCCGACCTGGGCGTCGGTGTAGCCATATTTATTCTTCAGATTTTCGGTTCTTGGCTGGCCTTCTGGGCCCAGATGGGGGTTGATCTCGAAGGGTTGCCAATGGATCTCGGCGTCCAGTTCTCCATGGAGTTCGGTCAGCGCCTTCTCAAGCGCCTTATAACCTATGATGCACCAGGGGCAAGTGACGTCCGAGACGATGTCGATACGCAGATGGTTCATTGTTTTATCACCAAATCAGGTTCGAAACTCCACACTACTGGGTAACGTTGTAGGGGTCAATCGACCCATTGGCAGTATAGATTAACAATGTTTCACAATTGCTCGCAGGGTCAAGATCTGACCTGAACTGGGATCGTTGGCACATCTAAATAAGTTTGGGCGTGATCCTGATCACTGGTTGGAGAGGGCTTGACCCAGGGGCTGGAAGTAACGGTGCACCATGGTGTTAATCAACTGTAAATGGTCGGCCATGGGGTAGGCCCCCGCCTGGGCCAGCTTGCCCTGTTTGGTGCCACTGACCAGGTAGTGGTTCTTTATCTGGTGATCCTGGATGCAGGCCTCAAAAGCCCTGGCCATCAGTTCTGTTGGCAGCGAGAAGTAGCGCCGTCCCAATTGGTCGTCCAGCGCCAGTGCACTCTGCACAAACTCGCCATGGGCCTGCTTATCCGGGGCAAACACCGCATTAAACAGCTCTGACAGCCTCTGGTTCAGCGGATGGGGCTGCATCGGTTGCTGCAGCAGCCACAGGTTGCTGGCAAAGGCAGTGGCCTTGGCCGGGGTGACAAAGGCCTTGGCGGCGATGTGATGATCGAAGGCGTGCCAGTACTCGTGCGCCAGGGCACCGGCACCGGCGTTTTTTGCCAGGGCCAGGGTGCGGGCGGCCGGTTCGTAGTGGGCCTGGCTGTGGGGGCTGCCTCCGGTGCCAAACGCCAGGTGCAGCTTGCCTCTGAGTCCTATGACTTGCGGGGGAACATTGAGGATGTAGGCCAGGTCTGCCATGGCGTCGAACACCAGGTTAGCCGCCAATTGCTGCTCAGTGCGGGTGACCCAGCGTCCCACTCTGACCCCGGCCAGGCCAAACTGGTCACGGATCTCGGCAAAGGATACATCGTCGCCACAGCGGTAATCCGGCCCGCGGCGAAAGTGCTGGCGGTGCAGAGCACCTGGAGAAGTCGTGTCGCTCATGGGGGGATCTATACCCCAGGGGACTGCATCCTACAAGGGCAGGATGCACCACCAGGGCGCAACCTCTCAGGGGCACCTTGGCTAAGATGCTGATTGTCAGCAGCTTTGACACTGGCATGGAATTGGCTTGGGGTTCAGGTTTGGGTGAAGAGCAAGGAGTACCCCATGAAGTTCTATTCACGACGGGTGGTTAAGCCCGAAGATCTGAATCCGGCCGAGATGCTGTTCGGTGGTCGCCTGCTCAGTTGGATAGATGAGGAAGCGGCCATCTTCGCCGCCTGCCAGATGGAGAGCACCAGGCTGGTCACCAAGTGCATCTCCGCCATCGACTTTCGACGTCCGGCGCTTCAGGGGGACGTGATTGAGTTCGGTCTGGAGCTTACCGGTCACGGCAGAACCTCCATCACGGTGCGATGTGAGGTACGCAACAAACTGACCAAGGCGGCGATCGTCACCATCGACGCCATGGTGTTTGTCTGTCTGGACGAGAGGGGCAAACCGGCCCCTCATGGATTGGGCGCGCGCCTGGCTACTCCTGCAGGGTAAAGTTGCCGGTTTCCGGCTGATAGTCGAAGTGCAGCAGTTCGGTAACCATCTCCAGGCTCAACTGGGGAAGTTTGGCGCAGGGCTGGGGCCAGGGCTTGTCGTCGCTGGCGTCATACTCTTTCACGTATTCGGCGAGGCGATCGCCATCCAGCCGCAGGGCCAGAGGCTCATCGTCTGCGCCGAAGTAGTGGCTGGTGACCTGCTCCAGGGACTGGTAGTAATTCAGGTGGATATGACCATGGGCCTTGTCGGCACCACATAAAGGGATCAGACCGCTTTCCTGGGCTTGTTGCCACTGGGCCTGGGTTACCACTTTAAAAAGAGAAGGGATCAACGGCATCATGCTCCGTAAGACTCTCGGGAATTCAAGCTATCAGATCAGACCAGATTGGGGAAGCCCCACAAGCGGGAAACTCTCGGGGGTGAAAAGGCCCCGGTCATCAGCCGGGGCATGCAGGTTCAGTTGAGCATCAGTTCTGCGGCGGTCAGGATCAGCTCAGGCGCGACTCGGACTTTGTAGTTGGGGTTGAGGTAGGAGAAGTGCACCAAGCCGTCGGCGTCCACCAGATAGACCGCCGGGACCGGCAGTACCACCAGATCTGAGCCCTGCCCGGTCACCAGGCGACGCCCCAGTTTGCCCTGATAGGCGGCGGAGAGTTCCGGCGTCAGGGTGTAGGCCAGGCCGAAGGCCTCGCTGGCCTCCAGCTGGCGGTCTGACAACAGCAGATAGCCTGTGTCTCCCGGACCGTCCTGCAGCTGCTCTGCGGGATCCGGAGAGATGGCCACAATCTGCACCCCCATCTTAGAAAATTGGGCTTCGACCCTCTTCAGGCCGGAGAGCTGGGCATTGCAGCAGGGGCACCAGCCACCGCGATAGAACACCAGCAGTGATGGCTTGCCTCCTAGCCAGGCGCTGAGAGGTTGGGTTCGGCCATCCAGGCTGGTCAGGGAGGTGTCGGGAATGGTCATGCCGTTGAGCAGGGGGGTGACCTGGGTCGGGGCCGGGGCGATGGCGGCGTGCAATGGCAAGCTCAGCAGCAGAGCGGCAAAGAGTCCCCAAAGTTTCATGGTGAGTTCCTTCTTGTCTGTTAGGGCGTGTTCGCCCTAACAGACCGGAGCTGCTCAGCGGTTATTTCACCCCTGCATCAGGCTTTGGCAACGGGTCTTGTACTTGCCCATCAGCGGGCCCAGGGAGTTGGGGTCAGGCAGGCTGGCCAGTTGGGCCTGTTTGGCCTGGGCGATGGCGGTCTTGGCTGGCTTCTCTCCCCCCAGGTCGGCGGCCCGCTGCTCTGCGGTCAGTGCCGACTGTTGCAGCCTCTGTCCCACCGCCTGCATCTGCGGCGCATTCATGCCGGCAATGGCGTTGGAGGCGATCTGGTAGTAGGCGGCACACTGCACCAGGCCATCCCACTGCTGTTGGTCATTGGCCGACAGGGCGGGGGCGTTGGCCTGAGTTTGGTTGACCATCACCGCACCGGCGCCGACCAGACCTGCCAGGATCAATCCGGCAATCACGAGAGAGGACTTCATCATTTTCTTCCTTAGGGTGGTATGCTGAAGACCTTAATTGAGTGTGACCGAGATCGCAAATTTAGCGGAACTGCGATGTCGGCGAATGGAGTGTTCATGGATCTGCCTTTCTCCCAATCCTGCGAAAACAACAAGGCCCCGATTCTGGCGGTGCTGAAACAGGCCCTGGCCCCCGCCACTCATGTGCTGGAGATTGGCAGTGGCACCGGTCAGCACGCGGTCTACTTTTGTGAACACCTTGCCCACCTGCAGTGGCAGCCCTCGGATCAGGGGGAGTACCTGACGGCCCTCAAGATGCGCCTTGAGCACTTTCCCAGGCCCAACCTGGGGCAACCTATGGAGCTGGATGTGACCGGCTCCTGGCCAGTGCAAAGCTTCGATGGGGTGTTTACCGCCAACACCTGCCACATCATGGCCTGGGAGCAGGTGATGCAGATGTGGCAGGGAGTGGGTCAGGTTCTGCAGCCCGGGGGCCGATTCTGTGTCTATGGCCCCTTCAATCGTAACGGCCGTTACACCAGCGACAGCAATGCCCAGTTTGACCAGTGGCTGATGCAGAGGGACCCCATGAGTGGCATTCGCGACCTGGAAGCGATGGAGGCCCAGGCGGAGAAACAGGGGCTGTCACTGGCGACCATCCACACCATGCCCGCCAACAACCTGCTGCTGGAGTTTCATAAAGCCTTGTAGGGCAGGGCGTCCCGATACAGCTTCATCAGCCGCTTCAGCTGGCGCTCTTCCTGATGCACCGCATCGGCCACCGCCTGATCAAACAGCGGGTGGTAGAGCAGATGGTTGGAGTAGGTCCAGCAGGGCTCAAAGCCCCGGGCCAGTTTGTGCTCTCCCTGGGCACCGGCATCAAACAGGGACAGGCCGTTATCGATGCAGTAGTCGATCCCCTGGTAGTAACACAGCTCGAAGTGCAGTCCCCGGTGCTCCTTGAGGCTGCCCCAGTAGCGGCCATAGAGGGCATCCTCCCCCTTGAAATAGAGTGCGGCGGCAAACCACTGGCTCTGCTTCGTCTCCCTGGCCATCACCAGCACAGAGGTGTTGGGCAGGCGTCGGTGAAGTTCCTGGAAGAAGGCCAGATTGAGGTAGCCAAAGTGGCTTGAGCGTTTGGCATAGGTGTGTTGATAACACGCGAGAAACTGCCGCCAATGCTCGTCGGTGATCCGGGCCCCTTCGAATCGCTCGATCACCAGATCCGCGCAACCCTTGCGCTCCTTGAGGATGGTTTTGCGTTTACGTGCCGTCAGTGTGGCAAGAAACGCGTCGAAGCTGCCATAGTCCCGGTTGTGCCAGCGGAACTGGATGTCCTTGCGCTGACGCCAGCCCTGGCGCACCAGTTTGTCGGACAGCGTCTTATGGGGAAACAGCCACTGCATGCCGGAGAGCCCCAACTCCTGCCCCTGCTCTTTGAGGCTGTCCGACAGAGTCATCAGCAGCCACTCCTGGTCCACATCATCCGCCACCCCCAGTCTGGGGCCGGTCACCGGGGTAAAGGGGACGGCATTGATCCACTTGGGGTAGTAGTCCAGCCCATGGGCTTCATAGGCTCGGGCCCAGCTCCAGTCGAATACATACTCGCCGAAGGAGTGCAGTTTGATGTAGCCGGGCAGGGCGGCGACCAGGCGTTGTTCCTGTTCAACCAGCAGATGCAGGGGCTTCCAGCCGCTGCTTTTGCCCACGCTGCCGCTGATCTCCAGTGCGGCCAGAAACCCATGACGCAGGAAGGGCTGGTCGCCGGGAAACAGGGCATCCCAGCTTTGGGCATCAATCTTGTCGATGGCGTCGAGCCATTTGTGGGTGAAGGGGCCACAGTCCCTGGCCATAATTGCTCCATCAGGTGATTGTCCCGAAGCCTGGCCCTGTCAGGCAGAGGCAATCGGGCAGGAGTGGGTGCAGATACGTACCCCAAAAGTTAGCACTCCCTAACCCTGTCTGTCAGCCAGAGCGGCGGCACGGGGGCATTAAAAAGGGGACTCCTAGGAGTCCCCTCATCATCAACCGGACAGGTTAACCGGCCTTGCGCTCTGCTTCACGGCAGGCAGCGGCGGTGAAGATCACGTCGGTGGAGCTGTTCAGGGCAGTTTCCGCAGAGTCCTGAATCACACCGATGATGAAGCCAACGGCCACCACCTGCATCGCCACATCATTGGAGATGCCGAACAGGCTGCAGGCCAGAGGGATCAGCAGCAGTGAACCACCGGCTACACCGGAGGCACCACAGGCGGACACCGCGGCAACGATGGAGAGCAGCAGGGCGGTGGGCAGGTCTACCTGCACGCCCATGGTGTGCACGGCGGCCAGGGTCAGTACGGTGATGGTGATGGCAGCACCGGCCATGTTGATGGTGGCCCCCAGAGGGATGGACACGGAGTAGGTGTCCTCGTGGAGGTCCAGGCGCTTACACAGGTCCATGTTCACCGGCACGTTGGCGGCAGAGCTGCGGGTGAAGAAGGCGGTCACGCCGCTTTCACGCAGACACTGGAACACCAGAGGGAAGGGGTTCTGGCGCGTCTTCACGTAGACAATGGAGGGGTTAACCACCAGGGCGATAAAGGCCATGGCGCCCAGCAGGACCGCCAGCAGGTGGGAGTATCCCCCCAGGGCGTCGAAGCCGGTGGTGGCGATGGTGTTGGCCACTAGACCGAAGATGCCGATGGGGGCAAAGCGAATCACCACTTTCACGATGCTGGTGATCCCTTCGGAGACATCGTGGAACACCTGCTTGGTGGCGTCGGTGGCTTTGTGCAGTGCCAGACCCAGGGCGATACCCCAAGCCAGAATGCCGATGAAGTTGCCTGTCATCAGGGCGTTCACCGGGTTGTCGACCACCTTGAACAGCAGGGTGTTCAATACTTCGGTGATCCCTTCCGGTGGGGCAACGGTGGCGTTGTTGGTCACCAGGGCCAGGGTGGTTGGGAACATGAAGCTCAGCACGACCGCCGTCAGAGAGGCGGCGAAGGTGCCAAACAGGTAGAGCATGATGATCGGTTTCATGTTGGTGTGCTCTCCACGCTTCTGATTAGCGATGGAGGAGGCCACCAGGATGAATACCAGGATCGGAGCCACTGCCTTCAGGGCGGACACGAACAGGCCGCCGAGGAAGCTTACGGACTTGGCGCTTTCTGGTGCCACCACGGCCAGGCCGACACCGGCGAGGATACCCACCAGGATCTGCAGGACCAGGCTGCCGCTTGCGATTTTCTTAAGTAGAGATTGTTGATTGCTCATAATTTGCCTAACGCATTATTTTTATCTTGGACGGACAGGCCGCCAGAGCGGGGAATTTTGGCAATTTTCCTTGCGTCATGTCCACCCGGATTCGATATTTGATTGATCTTAATCGACACTATTTGGCTATGAATTAACTTAAACAACTCATTCTTATGATTTAATGCTTCAAACTTATGCTTTGGTCCGATCTCTTAGCCAAAACTCCTTATCTGTAAGGGGGATAGGGTCTTTGGGCTAAAATGTGACAGGGGCGTAAACGGATGGTGAATTGTGAATAACCTGCTAACTGAAATTCCCGAAAACTTAACAGATGAAGTGTTTCAGACCATCATCGAGAATAAAGGGGTGAAAATTGAAAGAATTACCTCCCTTGGGCAGGTGACGCCAGAGGGTCAGTGGTACGATCAAGCCCAAAACGAGTGGGTGGTGCTGCTGAAGGGGCGTGCCCGGTTGATGTTCGACGATGGCCGGGAACAAAACCTGGAGGCAGGCGACCATGCCTGGCTGCCTTCGGGCTGCAAGCACAGGGTCAGCTGGACCGATCCCGGGCAGCCGACGCTGTGGCTGGCGGTGCACTGGCCGGTGGCCAAGTGAGCGGTCAAACCGGTTCGAGGAACCAGTTTCACTCTGCCGGGGTCCAAAACTGCAATAACACAGGAGTTTCTGCCCATGATAAGTCGTCTTAAATCTCTGTTTTCTGACCAGGGCTCCGTGACTGAGGAGCTGAACGTCGAGCTGGCCAGCACCGCGCTGCTGCTGGAGGTGGCCCGGGCCGACTCCCAGATCAGCCACGAGGAGAAGGAGGCGGTTTGGCACCTGGTCAAGGGGCTGCACCAGTTGTCCGACCGGGAAGCCCGGGACCTCATCGAGGAGGCGCTGATCCAGACCGAACAGGCCAACTCCATCCACAACTTCACCAATGTGGTGAAGAAGAACCTGCACCTCAAGCAGAAGATCAAGTTGATTGAGGGACTGTGGCGGGTGGCCTACGAGGATGATGAACTCGATCCCCATGAAGAGGCGATGATCCGCAAGGTGAGCGATCTGCTCTATCTGCGTCACAGCGAATTTATTCAGGCCAAGCTGGCGGTCACCGGCGAGCACTGATCTCCACCTTGAGTCGCCGACCCGCCTCCCCCATAATGCCTGGCTTCAATCTATGGGGGCGGTATGAGCGGCGAAACAGTTCTGTTTGATGGTAAAGATGAGTGGGGCCAGGTGCGGGTTATTGAGCAGGGGCCACACCGTATCCTCAGTTTCGGCCCGGCCGATGAGCAGAGCCGTATCCTCACCAAACAGCCTTGGGTGCTTCAGCATGACTACACCCGGGCGATGATGCTCTCCCTGTTGTTCTGTCAGCCCAAGCGTGCCCTGGTACTCGGAGTGGGCGGTGGCTGCCTTATCTCCGCCCTGGCCACTGCGGTCAAGGGGATCAAGATCACCGGGGTTGAACTGCGTCCCCTGGTTACCGAGATGGCCCTGACCCATTTCCGCCTGCCTCGCAGCAAGCGCATCGAGCTGGTTCATCAGGAGGGCGCCGCCTTCCTGGCCGAGGGTAAACACAAGCGGGTGGACCTGCTGTTTACCGATCTCTATGGCGCCGACGCCGTCGACGATGTGCAGCTTAATGAGCGTTTTATCGATGACGCCGCGGTCTTGCTGAAGGAGGATGGCATGCTGGTGCTCAACTGCTGGGAGGAGCACCGTTACCACGAGGGCCTCAACCGCGCCCTGGCTCGTCACTTCCCTGTCTGTCACAGTTGCCCCACTGCCGATGGCAACCTGGTGATTCTGGCGGGGCGCACGCCACTGACTCAATCCCTGGCCCAACTGCGGGAAAAGGCCCAGCAGCTCTCTCCTAAACTGGGGTACGCTCTGGTCGACAGCCTGGGTCGGTTGGAACCCTGGGATTGATTGTCGCACTGACCTGCTGATTGCGTTGATGGACCCGTGTTTTTGGGCTAGAACTAGTTGGCTCGCCGACGGATTTGGCGAGCGCCACTGAGGTTCACTCAATACGGACAGGAGGTCTGTTATGCACGCCAAATGGTGGTACGTTAAACCCAATCTGATCGATGGCTACGGCCCGCTTCTTCCCCCCTCAACACCCATGGCAGACGGAGATCAGCGCTATTTCCGCGACGCCAACAAACTGCGCCTGACCGTCGAGGGCGCCTGGGTCAGGGACGATAAGGATGGCTGGCCCAAGGGCAGCAACGATCTGGTGATCGCCAGTCGTTTCCGCATTGGCAAAAAGCCCCCCATCACCAAACTTCATCTCTACAAGCCGGATGTGCCGGAGAAAACCTGGGAGCCGGTGGCGTTCCACCCGGAGATCTTCGCCACCAATGACTTTCGTGAGGCCGATGGTGAGATCGCCCTGCAGCTGAACATCTACGACGAAGATGGTCTGCGGGATGATGCCCAGCAACAGCTCAATCAGGCCCTGGATGGGTCAACCAGCGCCTTTGCCCTGGCGTTTCCGGTGTTTGCTCCCTACGCCAGCCTCACCGCCGGAGTCGGCAAGGCGATGGCGGCCCTGGTGGATAAACTGGATGAGCACGATGAGCTGATCAAGGGCAAGATTCGGCTGTCGGCGAACAAGCCGGCGAATCAGCCCTTCGATCATCTGCAGCCCGGGTTGTTGGTGTGCTTCGCCTCGGACGTGGACGCCTCCTCCCTGCTGTTGGGGTCGGACCGCAAGATCTACTATCAGGATCAGGGCAGCCACAAGCTCTATCAGGAGAAGAGCTACTGCGTGATCCGCATCGACAGGGACGGCCCCAGTGCGCCTGAGTTTGAGATCAATCAGAGCATGGCCACCCTGCTGACCGAGATAGAGCTGGGTAAGGGCAGCAAGGGGACTCAGGCCCTGGTGCACCTGAGGGAAACCCTGGAGGCCTACACCACCTTCAAACGGCTCAAGCGCCACAACGAACTTCAGGGCAAGGCCAGTCGCAGTGAGGAGGAGAATCAGTTGCTCGACGAGCTCAAGTCCGATCCCAAGCTGGCGCCCTACATCGGCAGTTAGCATCGTCTTTCACTGACCCAGAGGGCGCCGGCAGGCGCCCTTTTTTGCCCTTGGTGAGGGTGTTACTCTGGAGCCAGGCTGGTTAAAGGGAAACGAGATGACACCAAACTATTCCATCATTAAGCAGGTAACCCTGGGCTGGCTGGCCTTCTGCTACCTCATCTCCCTGGCGCTGATTCCCATCTTCCCCTTTGTGACCGTGGGCTTCAGTCTGCCCATCGCCCTGATGATCATCTTCCTAAGCCCCATCCTCTTTGTCGTTCAGGGGGTACTCATCGGTGCCATGGTGTGGCTGGGATTGACCATGCTGGGTTTCCTGGCGGGGGTTATGGGAAAGCGAGAGACCCTTAATCGCTCTTTGGGCCTGAGGTAAGCAGCAGGGCAGGGGAAAGTTACAGGCGGGTGCTGCTCTCGATATCGGCAAGGAAGCCGACCTCTTTCAGATAGACGAGTTTTATTCTGTCGCACTTGGCGACAAGCTCATTGGCTGCTTTCAGGGTGTTTATGACCTTGCGCATGTTGTTTCTGCCGGCTTTGTAGTCTTGGTATTTATCCTCGTCATAACAGTAATCGGCCAGCTTTTCCCAAAGGTCACGGGATTTTTTCAGGCCTTTGGACACCTGCAATGCCCTTTTGCGAAGCTTGGCGAAGGTGTCTGCCTGTGAAAACAGCTCTTGGCGATACTGCTCAATAACCGGTGTCATCTTGTCGGGACTGTTTTGCCAGGCTTGGGTTAACTGCTGCCCGGAGAAGTTCTCCGACAGAAACTCAAACTCCTGGTGGCGATCCAGCCGGTCGTTGAAGTCAGTCGAGAGGTCGTTGTACCTCCGTTCGTACTTCTTGTAGAGTTCGGTGCCGGTATTCCAGTTTTTGTCCGTGCAGTAAACACCCCCCCAGGAAGGGAAGGTGAAAATCATCGCCATCAAGGCCATGATGCCCAGTAGGCTCCCTCTCATACTCAAATACCTAGTCGATGTTTTTCCCCTATTCTACGGCAAAACTCAGCGGCTTATACCGCCGCAGATCACCCTCTGTTTCATGGGCAGTCGGCTACTGGCCTATTGGAAAGCGCTGACCTCGGGGCTGTCCTGGGGTGGGGTCGAGAAATAAAAAAATCCGGAGCCAGGCTCCGGATTTTGCGTTAAGAGAATTGAACCTCCCTGTTCAAGCCCGTTCTCTTAGACCTTGCTCTTACACTTTGCGAATGCCCACAGGGACACCATGACGGCAGGTGGAGCCGAAGGTGCGATCCCGGTAGAGGCTGGCGCCCTTACGGGTGGGGTCGACTACGTTGAAGGGGTTGGGGTTGATGCCGCCGCCACGCTCCGGCTGACCGGCGATCTCGGTGCCATCGATGCTGATGGTCTGGGCGCCGAACTGGCTGTGGCCGAAGCCGATGCCGACGGAGATGGT
>NZ_JBLXDO010000025.1:0-59594 GCF_048263965.1 Ferrimonas sp.
AGAGGTGCATAGAAAAGCCAGTTGTCACTGACAACTGGCTTAGTCAAAAACCGTCAACGTATTTTAGGACGGGTCAGTGCGGGCTATCAGCCCTGATCCTGGTAGCGCTTGGCGGAGGAGAGGATCTCCTCACGGGCCGCGGCCGCATCGGCCCAACCTTCCACTTTCACCCACTTGTTGGGCTCCAGCTCTTTGTAACGCTCAAAGAACTGGGTGATCTGCGCCTTCAGCAGGGCAGGAACATCGTCCACGTCCTGGATGTGGTCGTACTCCTGAGTCAGCTTGGAGTGGGGCACCGCAATGATCTTGGCGTCCTCACCGGACTCGTCGGTCATGTTCAGTACGCCAACGGGACGGCAGCGAATCACTGAGCCGGGGGCCAGTGGGAAGGGGCTGGGTACCAGCACGTCCACAGGATCACCGTCCAGGCTCAGGGTCTGGTTCACATAGCCGTAGTTGGCTGGGTAGAACATGGGCGACTTCATGAAACGGTCCACAAACAGGGCACCGCTGTCCTTGTCCACCTCGTACTTGATGGGGTCGTGGTTCGCCGGGATCTCGATGATCACATAGATATCGTCCGGAAGAGATTTACCCGCAGGTACGTGATTCAGGCTCATAGATTTTTCCTTAAACAGCCAGAGTGTTGATTGGGTCAGCCTTCGCTGTGGTAGCGCAGGCAGGTGTCTACCTCGTCCGCCGACCCCAGGATCACCGCCACCCGCTGGTGGATCTGATCCGGTTGAATCTCCATGATGCGCTCATAGCCGGTGGACGCCTTGCCGCCAGCCTGCTCAACCAGGAAGCTCATGGGGTTGGCTTCGTACATCAGACGAAGCTTGAAAGGTTTGGCTGGGTTCTTGGTGTCCTGAGGGTAGGTGAACAGGCCACCACGGCTCAGCACACGGTGCACGTCGCCCACCATGGCGGCGATCCAGCGCATATTGAAGTTGCGGCCGCGAGGGCCCTCTTTGCCCTGGATCAGGTCGGCGATGTAGCTCTGCATCGGCGCCTGCCAGAAGCGTTGGTTGGACATGTTGATGGCAAACTCACCGGTCTCGGCAGGCACCTCAACACGCTCATCGATCAGAATGAATTCATCGGAGCTGGGATCCAGGCTGAACATCAGGGTGCCGTTGCCTGTGGTCATGGCCAGCACGGTGGCGGGGCCGTAGAGCATGTAGCAGGCACAGCTCTGATTGATGCCCGGCTGCATAAAGGCCTGTTCGTTCACCTCGCCCTCCGGGGCGGGCAGCACGGAGAAGATGGTGCCGACCAGGGAGTTGATGTCGATGTTGGAGGAACCATCCAGGGGATCGAAGCACACCAGGTACTGACCTGCATCATTGGCGGGCACCACGTCGGTCTCCTCTTCGGAGGCGATCCCCTTCACCAGTGGGTTGGTGGCCAGCTTCTCCTTGATCAGGTCATTGGCGATGATATCCAGCTTCTTCTGGGTTTCACCCTGTACGTTTTCGGTTTCGGCTACGCCCAGCACCCCGGCGAGGGCGCCACCACGAACCAGTCGGCTGATCTCTACGCCGCACTCGGCCAGGGTCATAATCAGTTGTTGTAACTCGGTAGTTAAGCCCTGTTTAATCAGGGACTCGTGTAGGCGTTGCATGCAGGGTCCTATCTTTATGATTGGCTGGATTAATTAACCGGCAATGATAGCGAAAAATGTGATGAGATGCAGCGTTAAACGCCGCTTAAGATGGTGGGACAGCGCGATCTGACCGAAAAAAACGAGCTGTGTGAATTTTATTCGCTTGAGACGGGTAACAGTTTTGTTTATAACAGGTCGCCTAGGGATGGATAGCAGGGTGATTGAACACCGCTGATGAAAGACACAATTATTAGATTAGGGGTATGCCATCGTGTTTGGGAAAGCCAATAAGAAAAGCCGTTCCGGCCTGACCTATTTCGCCCAATCCAGCCGTCTGGAGGGCAGTCTCCACATTGAGGGTGACTGTGTCGTCGACGGTCGCATCGACGGTGAGTTGACCGCCACAGGTTTGGTGGTCGTGGAGAGCCAGGGGGAGATCCACGGCCGGGTGGTGTCTGACCAGCTGCAGGTGGAGGGGCGGATCGAGGGCAAAGTGCAATGCCAGCGTCTGACCATCAGCGCCACCGGTACCGTCGAAGGGGAAATTGTTACAGATAAAATCGAGATCTTTAACGGCGGTCAGTTTATCGGTACTCGGGTCAAAGATGGGCCGAAGCTGCTGGAGAACAAGCTGGACGAGGCCCAAGAGGCCTGATATCCGACGATAAAAACCGGCAATCTAAAGTGACCCTTTGGGCGAGCCGGTTTGTGATTCCCTTCGGTTTTGTGGACAATCCTGCCATTCGACTCTGCAGGATGACAGACCATGAAACCACTGATTCTGGCCGGGCTGACGCTGGTGTCCGCTCTGGCTCAGGCCCAACCGCTGACACTGGAGCGTATTGTCAGCGAGCCGGCTCTGGCTGGTTCCCAGCCCTTTAAGCCCGCCCTCTCTCCCGACGGTAAACGCGTCACCTGGCTTGCCCCCCGCGAAGATGACATCGAGCGATTCGATCTCTGGCAGTACAGTCTGGAGAGCGGTCAGCGCAGCCGCCTGCTGGATTCCACTTTGTTTGAGGAGGGGGAACTCTCCGAAGAGGAGAAGGCTCGCCGGGAGCGTCAGCGCATCTTCGGCAAGGGTCTGCTTGAGTATGACTGGGACAGCCAGGGCCAGGCGCTGCTATTCCCCATAGGCGGTGACCTGTGGCTGTATCGCCTGGATGGGGAAAAACCTCGTCAGCTGACCCGCACCGAGGCGTTCGAAACCGATGCCCGCTTCTCGCCTAAGGGCAACTATGTCTCCTTCATTCGAGATCAGGATCTCTACATCATCGACCTGGCCAGCGGTAAAGAACGGCGCCTGACCACGGGCGGTGAGGGCTCCCTCAAGCATGGCATGTCCGAATTTGTCGCCCAGGAGGAGATGGATCGGATGAGCGGCTACTGGTGGGCGCCCGATGAGCACGCCATCGCCCTGCTGGAGGTGGATGAATCCCCGGTGGAGCTGGTGATCCGCAACGAGATCTACGCCGACGGCATCAAGCTCACCGAACAGCGCTACCCCTACGCAGGCAAAGACAACGCCAAGGTGCGTGTGGGTGTGGTCAGCCTGGGTGATGGCCAGCTGGCCTGGGCTCCCGGTGCCGAAGACAAGGGCGGCTACCTGCCCAGGGTCAACTGGCGCGCCGACAGCCAGGCCCTGACCTGGCAGTGGCAAAGCCGTGATCAGCAGACCCTGCAGCTGTGGCAATGGCTGCCTGAGTCCAACAAGCGCAGCCTGCTGCTGACCGAGACCAGTGACAGCTGGGTGAATCTGGCCGACGATCTGCATTTCCTCAAGCAGCGCCCCGGGTTTATCTGGAGCTCTGAGCGCAGCGGTTTCCGTCACCTCTATCTGATGGATGCCAGCGGCAAGCTGGTGCGCCAGCTGACCAATGGGGACTGGGCGGTGGACGCCCTGGAAGCGGTAGACGAAGCCGGTGGCTGGGTCTACTTCAGCGGCCGTAAGGACACCCCCACCGAGCGTCACCTCTACCGGGTTCCCCTGGAGGGGGGCAAGGTGGAGAAGCTCAGCCAGCGCCAGGGTTTCCACGCAACCGTGTTCAGCAAGGATGGCAGCGTCTACCTGGATCACTTCTCCTCCAACCGTCAGCCGCCTCAGTTGAGTCTGCACAAGGCCAACGGGGAGCAGCTGACCTGGATTGAGGAGAACGCCATAGACAAAGGCCACCCACTGGCCAGCTATTGGGGCGACTGGACCCAGCCCGAGTATGGCACCCTCAAGGCGGACAATGGCATGACTCTGCACTACCGCCTGTTCAAGCCCCAGGTGGAGCCGGGCAAGCGTTACCCTGTGGTGGTGCGGGTCTATGGAGGTCCCGGGGCGCAAACGGTGAAAGACGCCTGGAGTCGTCACGATTACTTCACCCAGTACCTGGTGCAGCAGGGGTACGGGGTATTCCAGCTGGATAACCGTGGCTCCACCGCTCGTGGTCATGCGTTCGAGAGTGAGATCTACCGTCACCTGGGCAAGGTGGAGGTGGAGGATCAGATCACTGGCGCCAAGTTCCTGCGCAGCCTGGAGTGGGTGGATGCGGACCGCCTGGCCATCTACGGTCACAGCTACGGCGGCTACATGGCGCTGATGGGGCTGTTCAAGGCGGGAGACTATTTTGCCGCCGGTGTCTCCGGGGCGCCGGTGACCGACTGGGGTTTGTACGACACCCATTACACCGAGCGTTACCTGGCCCACCCGGCGGAAAACGCCGAAGGATATAAGGTGTCGGCGGTGTTCCCCTATGCCAAGGACCTCAAGGGCCAGTTGTTTGTCTACCACGGCATGGCGGATGACAACGTGCTTTATCAGAACTCCACCCAGCTGTATAAAGTGCTGCAGGACGCCGGCAAGCTGTATGAGTCCAAGGACTACCCTGGCTCCAAACACTCCATGCGCGGCAAGAGCGTCGGCCTGCACCTGATGGCCACCATTGAGGACTTCCTCAACCGCCGTCTGTAACGGCTGAGGAGCATAAAAAAACCGCCGAAAGGCGGTTTTTTTATCGCTGCTGTTCGGCCTGGCGGCGTTTCTTCCACCAGCGCCACCCCAGAGTCAGGATGATGCCTGCCACGGCCAGGTAGCAGGAGACCAGGGCCACCGGCGGCGGCAGAAAGGTCAGGATGCCGACAAACAGGGCGAGGCCAATAATCGGTGTCCACCAGGGGCCGGCAAACAGGAACACCATCAGCAGATAGGGCGCGATAATCGCCATCAGCCCGGTAAAGCCATACAGCAGCGCCAGTGTTGTGCTATCCATCAGAGATCACCATCTGCAGGTAGGGGGATCACCCACAACCCATCGCCGTCAGCCCGGTAAAGCCATGCAGCAGTGCCAGGGTGGTGCTGTCCATCCTTAGAACATCAGCATGCGGTTGCTGTAGAGGATCAGTCCAATCAGGACCACGGGCAGCAGATTGGCCAGCAGGGAGAATACGCCGCTGCTGCCCGCGCCCTTGCGCAGGGCATTGAGACTGCTGCCAATCCCCATCAGGTTGACCACGAAGCCGAGCATGGCCACCACCAGGGCGGCGATCATCGCCCAGCCGCCTGCACCACCCATCATGTTGGCCACCTCCTCGGGAGTCTGGACGAACACATAGGGGGCGAAGGCGACGAAGAAGGCGGCCAGGTACAGGGCCATGGCGATGCCGAAACGTTTCAGGCCGTGGTTGGTGGGGTTCACAGATCTCTCCCGCTGCTGCAGATCGAAAAAGCCGGGGCAGTGCCCCGGCTTTTTTAACAGGTAACTGAAGGGGTTATTATGCCTTGCGCAGGCTCACCATGACAACGGCAACCGCAGCCAGCACCAGGCAATACCAGGCATTGGACACCACCACCAGAGGCGAGAGCTTGAAGGTGGCGCCGGTCAGCAGGGCCTGAGCACCCCAGGGGATAAGCCCTTGGGTGATGCAGGAGAAGATATCCAGCATGGAAGCGGCACGGCGCTTGCGAACGCCATGGCGGTCTGCCAGATCCTTGGCCACGGAACCGGTGATGATGATGGATACCGTATTGTTGGCGGTGCACAGGTTGGTGGCCGACACGATACCCGCCATGCCCAGCTCGGCGGCGCGGGGAGACTGCTCCTTCTTGCTGAAGCGGGCGATGGCGGCGGCGGCGTTATTGGCCAGCCAGTTGAGGCCACCCTGCTGCTTCATCAGTGCGGCCAGGCCTCCCACCAGCATGGACAGCAGGAAGATCTCCTGCATGCCGGTAAAGCCGGCGTACACATCTTTACCCAGCTGCATGGCGCTGTATTCACCACCGGCGATGGCGCTGACACCAGCCAGCAGGATGCCGGCAGGCAGCACCAGGAATACATTCACACCAGCTACGGCCAGCACCAGAATGGTCAGGTAGGGCAGTACCTTGATCAGATCGTAGCTGCCTGCATCCACGGCGCTCTGACCGGAACCCAGTACCAGGAACAGCACGAAGGTGATGGCGGCAGCGGGCGCGGAGACGCGGATGTTTTCGCGGAACTTGTCCTTCATCTCACACCCCTGGGTACGGGTGGCGGCGATGGTGGTGTCGGAGATGATGGAGAGGTTGTCACCAAACATGGCGCCGGAGATCACCGCACCGGCCATCAGGGCTGGATCGATGCCTGCTTGCTGGGCGATGCCGTAGGCCACGGGCGCCAGGGCGCCAATGGTCCCCATGGAGGTCCCCATGGAGGTGGCAATGAAGCCGGCGATAAGGAAGAAGCCGGGCAGCAGCAGGGAGGCAGGGATCAGGGTCAGGCCCAGGGCGACGGTGGCGTCCACACCGCCGGTGGCCTTGGCCACGGAGGCAAAAGCGCCCGCCAACAGATAGATCAGACACATGGCGATGATGTTGTTGTCGGCGATGCCGGCAATGAACTGATCCAGACTCTTGTCGATGGCCTGGCGGGCCAGGGCAAAGGCCAGCACGATGGCGGGCAGGATGGCGATCACCGGGGAGAGCTGATAGAAGGCGAAGTCCGCCCCCTGGCTCTGGTGATACAGGCCGGCACCGACGAAGGTGGCCAGGAACAGCAGCAGCGGCAGCAGGGCAACGGCAGAGCTGCTCTGGGGCTGGGCGGCGGTAAGGGTTTGGGACTGACTCATGCTATCTCTTATCTCTTCCAACCTGCGGCCATCCTGGTCTGCGGCGTGAACTCGACACCCCATGTCGAGTGGGCAATGGCCGCATTGTGTCGGATCTCCTCAATTGTGTCAATCTAGACGTCTAGACGTTTTGATGTTTTTGCATCTTGGTGGCCATAACTGATTGTTTTTGCCGCCATGGAGGCGCAGAAGGTACACTGACGCCAGTTTGATATCGGGATCTCACCATGCACGTTCATATTCTGGGGATCTGCGGCACCTTCATGGGCGGAATCGCCCTGTTGGCCCGCAGTCTCGGCCACAAGGTCACCGGCAGTGACGCCAACGTCTATCCACCCATGAGCACTCAGTTGCAGGAGCAGGGGATCGAGCTGATTCAGGGTTTTGAGCCTGACCAGTTGGAGCCACAGCCGGACATCGTGGTGATCGGCAATGCCATGAGCCGGGGCAATCCCTGTGTGGAAGCGGTGCTGGACAGAGGGCTGAGGTACACCAGTGGTCCCCAGTTCCTGTCAGAGTTTGTGCTGCCCCAGCGCTGGGTGCTGGCGGTTGCCGGTACCCATGGCAAAACCACCACCGCGTCCATGCTGGCCTGGTTGCTGGAGGACAACGATCTGGCCCCCGGTTTCCTGATTGGCGGTGTGCCGCGAGAGTTTGGTGTCTCCGCTCGCCTGGGCGAGACCCCCTTCTTTGTGGTGGAGGCGGATGAGTACGACACCGCCTTTTTCGATAAGCGCTCCAAGTTTGTCCATTACCGTCCCCGCACCCTGGTGATGAACAACCTGGAGTTTGACCACGCCGATATCTTCGGCTCTGTGGCGGACATCCAGCGTCAGTTCCATCACCTGATGCGCACCGTGCCCGGCAGTGGCCAGGTGATCTGGCCTCAGCAGGATGCCAACCTGGCCCAGGTGATCCAGATGGGATGCTGGAGCGAACAGGTCCTCATCGGCGAGGATGGCTGGAAGGCGGTGATGCTCACCGACGATGGCAGCCGCTTCCAGGTGTGGTTTGACGGAGAGCTTCAGGGGGAGGTGAATTGGGAGCTGATTGGCGATCACAACATCAGTAACGCCTTGGGGGCCCTGGCGGCTGCCCGACACGTCGGGGTGCGTCCCGCCGATGGCATCGCTTCCCTTGGCCGGTTCCAGGGGCCCAAGCGCCGCATGGAGCTTAAGGGTGAGGCCAATGGCGTTCGGGTCTACGACGACTTTGCTCATCACCCTACGGCTGTCGCCACCAGTCTGGCGGGGATGCGCGCCAAGGTCGGCTATGGTCGGGTGCTGGCGGTACTCGAGCCCCGCTCCAATACCATGAAGGCCGGGGTGCACCAGGACACCCTGGCGCACGCCCTCAAGGACGCCGATGAAGCCTTCCTGCTGCAGCCAGAAGGGCTTGAGTGGGACATGGCTGCGGCGATGAAACAGGCGCCGGTACCGGTTACCCTCAGCCCCAGCGTTGAGGCCCTGGTGGCTACACTGATGAAAGACGTCCGAGCGGGAGACACCATAGTGGTGATGAGTAATGGCGGCTTCGGTGGCATCCACGGCAAGCTGCTGAGCGCACTGGAGGCGCTGTAATGAAAAAATGTGATCAAACTATCACTTTGGCTTTTACCGGCGCCTCCGGCGCGCCCTACGGGCTGCGGTTGCTGGAGTGTTTGCTACAATCCGGCCGCAAGGTATTTGTGATGATCTCCGCGGCCGCCCGGGTGGTGTTCGTTGAGGAGCAGAAGTTTGCCTTGCCGGGTAACCCCAAAGCCTGCGGTGACCTGCTCCGGGCCCATTTCGGAGTCAGCGAAGAGCAGTTGCAGGTGTTTGGCAAGGAGGAGTGGTTTTCACCGGTGGCATCCGGATCCGCCGCTCCCCGGCAAATGGTTATCTGCCCCTGCTCTACCGGAACCCTGGCCGCAGTGGCCACCGGCATGAGCAACAACCTCATCGAGCGGGCCGCAGACGTGGTACTGAAAGAGCGGGGCCAGCTGATTCTGGTACCCCGTGAAACGCCGTTCCACGCCATTCACCTGGAACATATGCTCAAGCTGAGTCAGCTTGGGGCCACCATCATGCCGGCGGCCCCGGGTTTCTATAATCAGCCCAAGTCCATCGAGGATCTGGTGGACTTTATGGTGGCAAGGATTCTGGATCATCTGGATATTGAACATCAGCTGTTGCCCCGCTGGGGCTATGGCAACCCTACAGACCCAAACAGAGAATAACTATGAAACATACCCTGGAAGTGATGATCTCCGAGGCGGAGATCAACCAAGCCCTGGATAAGATGGCCGAGCAGATCAACCGTGACTACGCCGGTGTGGACTCCCTGCTGGTGGTGGGCCTGCTGAAAGGTTCCGTCATCGTCATGTCTGACCTGGTGCGCCGCCTGGACGGCAATGTTCACCTGGATTTCATGACCGCTTCCTCCTACGGTGAGGGCACCGAGTCCAGCGGTGACGTGAAGATCGTCATGGATCTGGCACGCTCCATCAAGAATCGCCACGTACTGGTGGTGGAAGACATCATCGACACCGGTCGCACCCTCTCCAAGGTGTTGGCGCTGCTGAAATCCCGTGAGCCCGCCTCCCTGGCCATCGCCTCCTTCCTGGATAAGCCCAGCCGCCGTGTCGTCGACGTGGAGGTGAAGTACGTGGGTGTGGCCATTCCTGACGAGTTCGTTGTGGGCTATGGCCTGGATTACGCCGAAGCCTACCGTCAGCTGCCCTACATCGCCAAGGTGATCCCGTCCGAAGAGTGATCCCGGGACCGCACCCTGAGGGCGCCGCTGGGCGCCCTTTCTGTTTCTGTCACATTGCCGCAGAGTTTTACCGACAAAGCTGCGCCGCGTAATCGCTTTTATCTTTTGGTAGCGGGGGTATAATGGCCGCCTTATCAGCTTGGAGCCAACCATGACCTCGCGCGTGCCCGCACTCGAAATTACCGACCTGAAAAAGACCTATCCCGGTGGGGTGAAAGCCCTGAAGGGGATCGACCTCTGCGTGGAGGCGGGGGACTTCTTTGCCCTGCTCGGCCCCAATGGCGCCGGCAAGTCCACCAGCATCGGCATCATCAGTTCCCTGGTGAACAAGAGTTCCGGCTCGGTGAAGGTGTTCGGTCACCCCCTGGACACCGAACTGGAAGCGGCCAAGCGCCACATCGGCCTGGTGCCCCAGGAGTTCAACTTCAACCAGTTCGAGACGGTAAAGCAGATTGTCATCAATCAGGCGGGCTACTACGGCGTGCCCCGTCCCCTGGCCGAGGAACGTGCCAAGGAGTATCTGGACCAGCTGGAGCTGTGGGACAAACGTGATACGCCGGCCCGTAACCTGTCCGGGGGGATGAAGCGCCGACTGATGATCGCCCGGGCGCTGATGCACCACCCCAAGCTGCTGATCCTGGATGAGCCCACCGCCGGGGTGGACATTGAGATTCGCCGCTCCATGTGGGAGTTTCTGCGTCGCATCAATGGCCAGGGGGTGACCATCATCCTCACCACCCACTACCTGGAGGAGGCGGAGATGCTGTGTCGCAACATCGGCATCATCGACAAGGGTGAGTTGGTGGAGTGCACCTCGATGAAGGCGCTGCTGGCCAAGCTCAGCGTCGAGACCTTTATCCTGGATCTGGCGCCGGGCAGTCCGGAGGCGGACCTGTCCCCCTTCTCCCATCGTCGCCTGGACGATCACACCCTGGAGGTGGACGTGGCCAAGGAGGATGGGCTCAATGCGGTGTTTGCCAAGCTGACCGAACAGAAGATTGAAGTGTTGTCCATGAGAAACCGGGCCAACCGGCTGGAGGAGCTGTTTGTCTCCCTGGTGGAAAACGGCCGTAAGGAGACCCAGGCGTGAGTCACCCCTACTACATCGCGTTCAGCAGCCTGCTGCGCAAGGAGATCAACCGCTTTACCCGCATCTGGGTTCAGACTCTGGTGCCGCCGGCGATCACCATGACCCTCTACTTCCTGATCTTCGGAAACCTGGTGGGCAGCCGCATCGGCCAGATGGGGGGCTTCAGTTACATGGAGTTCATCATGCCGGGCCTGATCATGATGGCGGTGATCACCAACTCCTATTCCAACGTGGCCAGCTCCTTCTACAGCGCCAAGTTCCAGCGCAACATCGAAGAGCTACTGGTGGCACCGGTGCCCAATGTGCTGATCATCCTTGGCTACATCGGCGGCGGCGTCTCCCGTGGCCTGTGCGTGGGGGCGATCGTGACCGTGGTGGCCCTGCTGTTTGTGGACATTCAGGTACACAACCCCTGGGTGCTGGTCTCCGTGGTGTTGCTCTCCTCGGTGCTCTTCTCCCTGGCGGGGTTGCTGAACGCCATCTTTGCCAACAGCTTCGATGACATCAGCATTATTCCCACTTTCGTGCTGACGCCGCTAACCTACCTGGGCGGGGTGTTCTACTCCATCAGCATGCTGCCGGATGTTTGGCAGGGGGTCTCCAAGCTCAACCCCATTGTCTACATGATCAACGCCTTCCGCTATGGATTCCTGGGAAGCAGCGACATCGGCCTGGGAAGTGCCTTCGCGGTGATCCTCACCTTCGTGGCCCTGTTCTTTGGCATCGCCTATCACCTGATCAACAAGGGCACCGGCCTGCGCCACTGAGCCCTGGCGGCAGCGGCCCGGGTCGCTGCCTTCTCTGCCTATTTCGGAACCCGCTATGCACGACGCCAACTCCCGCACCATCGTCTCCAACCAGTCCGGTGTCCATGACCGCCTGGACTCCCTGGTGCAAAAGCACCTGGCCAGGCCCTTCCAGAAGCCGTTCCACGACGCCACCCTGGAGACCTTCTACCGGATACGGGAGTGGATCCGGGCAGATGGCCGGCCGCTGATCTTCGACTCCTGCTGTGGGGTGGGGGAGAGCACCGCCAACCTGGCCAGGCGCCATCCGGAGGCGGTGGTGATCGGCATGGACAAGTCCGCCCACCGCTTGGGCAAGCATGAGGGGTATCGCCAGGAGGCGGACAACTACCTGCTGGCCCGGGTGGACCTGAACGACTTCTGGCGGCTGGCGGTGGCCGACAACTGGCGTCTGAGTCATCACTACCTGCTCTACCCCAACCCCTGGCCCAAGTCCGCTCACCTGCAGCGGCGCTGGCATGGGGCGGCGGTGTTTCCCTACCTGCTGATGCTGGGGGGCAAACTGGAGATGCGCTCCAACTGGCGCCTCTACCTGCAGGAGTTTGCCCAGGGCCTGGCCATCGCCGGCATCGAGGCCAAGGTCAATACCCTGGGTTTCGACGGTGAGGATCTGACCCCCTTCGAGCGCAAGTACCGCCTCAGCGGACAGCCCCTTCATCAATTGAGGGCGGATCTGAAAGAGTTTTCTCTGCCCTGGCAGCAGAGTTTGCTGCTGCCTGCGAATCCCACCAAAAGTTAGCCTTATTCACTAATATCAGTCCGTTGCACTTGTTATCAGTCTGTTTAAGTCTATGATTTTAAATAGACACAGTTCTGGCATGGCTTTCGCAATTCCCTCATGTATTGGAGCGGTTACCCGGAAGGAGCAGCGTAATGAGCAGAGTGCAGCAGAAGTGGTTGGTGATTGGTGTCGGTATGAGCCTGGTGATGGCCTCGGAAGGGGCTATTCTCTGGCTGGCGGTGCTCTAGCCTGCTGAGACCCTAAAGCCTCTGAAACAACCGGGTCAGGGAGGTTGTGCTTCCAGATGACCACCGTGCGTCCATTGGTATAGATCCTGGGGCCTCTGCGTGTACCCATGGCGCTCTCTGCCGTGCTGTCTCCTCGATGTTAAGCCAACCCTCGTGGGAGCCTTTGGGTTCTCAGGGGCAGGTGCGGCCCATAAAAAAAGCGCCGCACAAGGCGACGCTTTCCTGACAAGGGATGATCCTGTGGATCAGGCTGCCTGGGTCGGAATGACGTTGGCAGTACCCTTGATGTCGTTGTCCTGGTTCAGGTAAACCAGCTGAGGCTTGTGCGCTTTCGCTTCCTCATCGTCCATGACCACGTAGGCACAGATGATCACACGGTCCTGGGGCTTCGCCTTATGGGCGGCAGCACCGTTCACGGAGATGATCTTGGAGCCACGCTCGCCACTGATGGCGTAAGTGCTGAACCGCTCACCGTTGTCGATGTTGTAAATCTCAATCTTCTCGTACTCGAGAATGCCGGCGGCGTCCAACAGATCCTGATCAATGGCGCAGGAGCCTTCATACTCCAGCTCCGCGTGGGTAACGCGGGCCTGGTGCAGCTTCCCCTTCAACATGATACGTTGCATCTAGTTATTCCCTAATTACTTCTGGGTAAGATCCAGCCCCTGAGGGCGAACCGTCTACTTCGCCCCATGGGCGATGGCTCGTCGGCCAGCTCAAGTGGCACAACGACGCCGGAGAAAGCCTGTTCCCCTAGCGTCGCCGGGCTTTTGAGTCAGGTTGTTACACCTTTTTAACCTGAGCACTATAGCCAAATCAGTCGGCCAGATCCACCCGCAGGTTGTCGATGAGCCGCGCCCGGCCCAGTTGGGCGGCTGCCAGAATCACCAGTTCCTTGTCAGCAGAACCGGCCTTTTCCAGGCTGTGGGCGTGGCAGATATGGATGTAGTCGGTGCTGAACCCTGCACTGTTCAGACGGTCGGCCGCCTGCTGTTCCAGTGCGCAAAGATCATTGTCTTCATTCAGCTTTTCGGCCATCCAGTCCAGGGTGCGTTTCAGCTCCGGGGCCAGCTGGCGCTCATCGGCGCTCAGATAGCCGTTGCGGGAACTTAGGGCCAGTCCGTCGCTGTCACGAACGGTCTCGATCCCCAGGATCTCAATGGGCATATTGAGATCCCGCACCATGGTGCGGATGACGGCCAGCTGCTGGTAATCCTTCATACCAAACAGGGCCAGATCCGGCTGCACCAGGTTAAACAGTTTGCACACCACGGTGGCGACGCCCCGGAAATGGCCGGGACGGCTTTCGCCGCAGTAGAGCATGGAGATGCCGGGCACCTCCACAAAGGTCTGATTCTCCAGCCCCTTGGGGTAGAGCAGATCCGGAGTGGGGGTGAACAGCAGATCGGCACCCAGTTCCACCAGGGAGGCCTGATCCTGCTCCAGGGTGCGTGGGTAGGCGTCCAGATCTTCCCCGGCCCCGAACTGCATCGGGTTGACGAAGATGCTGACCACCACACGGTCCGCACGCTGCTTCGCTTCTTTCACCAGCAAAAGGTGACCACTGTGCAGGTTGCCCATGGTGGGCACAAAGGCGATGGTCTGCCCCTGGCTTCGCCACTGCTTCAGCTGCTGATGCAGCCGGTGGATATCACTGATGGTTTGCATGGGCTCTCCTTACTCGAAGCCGTGTTCCTCGGCGGGGAAGATCCCCTCCTCCACCTCACGGACAAAGGCGGCCGCGGCCGCCTGAATGGTGCCGTGCTCCTTGATGTAGTTCTTGGAGAACTTGGGGATGTACCCGCTGGTGATCCCCAGAACGTCATGCATCACCAGGATCTGGGCGTCGGTATCTGGACCGGCACCGATGCCGATGACCGGGATGCTGAGGTTTTCGGTGATGTGGCGGGCCAGGGTGCTGGGAATACACTCCAGCACCAGCAGGCTGGCGCCAGCGGCCTCCAGGCCTTTGGCCTGCTCCAGGATCTGGCGAGCCTGCTCACTGCCGCGGCCCTGGACCTTGAAGCCGCCAAACTGGTGGACAGATTGTGGGGTCAGACCCAGATGGGCACACACAGGGATGCCACGCTCGGTCAGGCCACGGACGGTGTCCAGCAGCCACTCACCCCCCTCCAGCTTCACCATCTGGGCGCCCGCCTGCATCAGGACGGCGGCGCTTTCGAAAGCCTGCTCTCGGGTGGCGTAACTCATAAAGGGCATGTCGGCGATGATCAGCGCTTTCTGGGCGCCGGCGCGGACACAACGGGTGTGATAGGCGATCTGTTCCACGGTGACCGGCAGGGTGTCTTTGTGTCCCTGCAGTACCATGCCCAGGCTGTCGCCCACCAGCATGACGGGTACGCCCTGGGATTCAAACGTCGCCGCAAAGCTGGCGTCGTAGGCGGTCAAGGAAGCAAATTTTTTCCCCTCTTGCTTCCACTTTTTGAGGGTGGCAGTGGTGATCGCTTTCATCAGATTGCTCATCAAATGCTCGATGTTGGATCGGAGTTTATATTCTAATGACGGCCGGCTTGCAAATGAGAAGCCTATTAAGCCGGACTGTCACCGCTTGAAAACAGGAGAGAATCCGGTTTTCTGTATAGGGTCTGGGGGGGACAGGCGGCCAGCAGGGTGGTCAGCTGGCGGCCGTCGGCAAACTGGTAGCCGGGCGCGATCTCAAACAGGGGCAGCAGCACAAAGGCCCGTTCCGCCACGCCATAGTGGGGGACGGTCAGTCGCTCGCTGTCGATGCACTGGTCACCGAAGCCGATCAGATCCAGGTCCAGGGTACGGGCGCCCCAGCGCTCGTGCCTTTCCCGCCCCTGGGCCAGTTCGATGGCCTGCAGGGCGTCCAGCAGCGCCAGGGGGGCCAGATCGGTTTCGACGGCCGCCACGGCGTTGCAGTAATCAGGTTGTTGCATCCCCGCCATGGGGGGACTGGTGTAGAGGGAGGAAGCGCGCACCACCTTGGTGCCGGGCAGGCGGTGAATCGCCTGCAGCGCCTCTGCCAGGATGGCCGGGGAGTCGCCCAGGTTGCTGCCCAGGGCGACAATGGCACTGGTGGTCATCAGGCGTCCGGCTTGTTCTGGCCGGAGGGCTTGCGCCGGCGTGGACGGCGACGGCGGCGCTGGCCACCCTCGGAGCCCAGGTTGCGCACCATCAGGCGGCGGGCCTGATCGTCGGACTCCACAAATTTGGTCCACCAGCGGGCCAATTCGGCCACATCGCCCCCTTCGGCTTCGCCACGCAGCACCAGAAAATCGTAGGCGGCGCGGAAGCGCGGGTGTTCGAAGGCACGGAAGGCTCGGGCACCGGCGCGCTTCTCCAGGCGGGACTGCATCTGCCAGATCTCCTGGGCCGGCGTGGAGAAGCGCCGAGGCATGGAGATGGTTTTGCTCTGAGCGCTGACCACCTCACCGCAAGCGGTCATCATGGCATCATAATGACTGACGCCCTTGCTGGTGCGCTTGGCCATCATTGTCTGCATGGGGTACCAGAGCATGGCCGCATAGAGGAAGGCCGGGGTCACGGGCTTGTCGGCGTTGACCCGGTCGTCGGTATTGCGCAACACCGCCTCCACCAGGCTCACCACCTTGTCGCCCTCTTCGCCGTTCATCATCTTGTCCTGCATGGGGAACAGCGGGGCAAACAGGTCAAACTCACGCATCATGCGGAAGTTCTCCAGGCCCTTGCCGGACATGAACAGCTTGAGGGTTTCCTCAAACAGACGGGCGGCCGGGATGTCGCTGAGCAGATGAGCCATCTTGTGGATCGGCTTCTCCACACTGGGGTCCAGGTCGAACTCCAGTTTGGTGGCGAAGCGCACCGCGCGCAGCATGCGCACCGGATCTTCACTGTAGCGCTTCACCGGGTCGCCAATCAGCTTCAGGCGGCGGGCTTTGAGATCTTCCATGCCACCGAAGTAGTCTCGGATGCTGAAGTCGCTGATGTCGTAGTAGAGGCCGTTGACGGTAAAGTCGCGGCGTTCGGCATCTTCATCGATGGAACCATAGACGTTATCGCGCAGCAGGCGGCCGCTGTCGTCCTTCTTGGCGTGCTTGCTCTCTTCCTCGTGGTGGCCGCGCAGGGTGGCCACTTCGATGACGTCACGGCCGAAGAGGATGTGGGCCAGGCGGAACCGGCGGCCCACGAGACGGCAGTTGCGGAACAGGCGGCGAACCTGCTCCGGGGTGGCGTTGGTGGCCACATCGAAATCTTTGGGCTGGTGACGCAGCAGCAGGTCGCGGACGCCGCCGCCCACCAGATAGGCGTCATACCCCGCCTTATGCAGCCTGTAGAGCACCTTCAGGGCGTTTTCGCTGATGTCTGAGCGTGATACCCCGTGGGTTTTTCTGGGGTAGATCTGCAGCTCGGGTTCTAACTGGATCTCTTGTTCCCGACTAACAAGTTTTTTTGCCAGTTTGGTCAGACGCTTAAGAATGGTACACCTCGACTGAATTTCAGGCTGTAAGGGTTGAAGGTATTATCGGCGCGCCATGATACCCCATCGCTGCCGAAATGATAAGCCGCAGCGCTATTGTGGGTATGGCAGACGATGTCAGCTTTCCTGTAACAGGATCTTCCTCTCCCTGGGCACAGAGGACAGCTGAAAGCAGCTCACAGCCCAGGTCAGTTGTGTGGGGCAGGGCGCTTGCCACAGGTCCGGCGGTGGCGTCAGCCCCAGAAACGCCAGGGCCCGGCTCAGTGCCAACTCCGGTGCGGTCTCACCGATGGGCGGAGCATGATTTTGTTTTGAGAGCTTGTTTCCGTCGGACCACACCGCCAGTGGTAGGTGCAGGTAAGCCGGAATGGGCAGCCCCAATGCCTGTTGCAGGGTCTGCTGACGTACCGTGGTTTCCAGCAGGTCATTGCCCCGAACCACTTCAGTGATCCCCTGAAAGGCGTCGTCCACCACCACCGCCAACTGGTAGGCGTAGAGCCCGTCACGACGATGGATGATGAAATCCTCCTCGGCAAACTCGCAGTCGGTGACTATGGTGCCCAACAAGCCATCTTCGAAGCTGGATACGCCCCGGTTGTTGACCAGCCGGATGGCACAGTCCCGGCCATCGAGGTCGCGGCCCCGGCAGTGGCCATCATAGACGCCACCCAGCGCCTTGATTCGCTTGCGGGGGCAGTTGCAATAGTAAGCCAGTCCCTGCTGTTGCAGCCAGGTCAGGGCGGCATCATACGCCTGATGACGCTGGCTCTGGTAGAGCACCTCGCCATCCCAGGTGAGGGCAAAGCGCTCCAGGGTGCGCAGTATGTCGTCGGCGGCGCCCGCCATTTCACGGGGGGGGTCGATATCCTCCATTCGCAGTAGCCATTGGCCTTTCTGGCTGCGGGCACGCAGCCAGCTGCCCAGGGCAGCAACCAGGGAGCCAAAGTGAAGGGGACCGGAGGGGGAGGGGGCGAAGCGCCCGATATAGTCTGTCATGGTGCTCTGGAATAGAAAACGGGAGCCTGAGCTCCCGTTTCATCTGTCGTCTTAGCCGGCCATCTGTTTCTCTTTGATTTCGGCCAGTGTCTTGCAGTCGATGCAGAGGTCAGCGGTGGGTCGTGCCTCCAGTCGACGGATGCCGATCTCGACACCGCAGGATTCACAGAAACCGAAGTCATCTTCCTGAACCTTGATGAGGGTCTTCTCGATCTTCTTGATCAGCTTACGCTCACGGTCCCGGGTACGAAGCTCCAGACTGAACTCCTCCTCTTGGGCGGCGCGGTCCACAGGATCAGGGAAGTTGGCGGCTTCATCCTGCATGTGGTTCAGCGTGCGGTCCACCTCTTCTCGCAGCATGGTGCGCCAACCTTCAAGAATGGCCTTGAAGTGCGCCAGCTGCTTCTCGTTCATGTACTCCTCACCGGGCTCTTCGCGGTAAGGTTCCACATTGGCGTAGGCAAGTACACCGATCTTTTTCGCTTTGCCGTCCGGCATCACGCGTCTCCTGTCATTTCCAAGCGCGAGGCGTTCCTCAGAAAAAGTGGGCGGTATCTATAGCAGATCACTTTTGCCAAAGCAAACTGTGTCCGAAATTCTCTACTGCTCCAGTTCCTTTTTACCCGTATAACACCATTCAGTAACGCTGACAAGCATTAGTCACAGGGTGAGAAGCACGGGCAGTGGCTTCATCACAGTTATGCCATCGGGCGAGATCTCAGTCCCTACGGCGTAAAACTCGACACCCTTGTCGGCGGCCTCTCTGCACAGTTTGGCGTAGGCGGGATCAATATGATCTGCCGGGGAAACCTGGGTTATGCCTGTATGTTGCACCAAAAACAGCAGGGCCGCCCTATGACCTTGGTCGAGCATCTCCATCAGCTCTCTCAGGTGCTTCTGCCCCCGGGCGGTCACCGCATCGGGGAAGAAGCCCTGTCCCTGATGCAACAGGGTGCAACTTTTGACCTCAATGTAACAGGAAGGTTTACGTTCATCTTCCAACAGCAGATCGATTCGGCTGTTTTCCACACCGTAGCGAACCTCTCTTCTCAGGTTGGCGTACCCTGCCAGCTCGGGGAGCAGGCCCTGCTCCACCGCCTCCTGGGCCAGGGTGTTGGCAGTGGCGGTGTTGATGCCGATAAAGTGGCCGGCGGCGGTCTGGGTGAGCTCCCAACTGCAGGGGTATTTGCGCTTGGGGTTATTCGAGGTGCTGTACCAGACCCTGTCTCCCGGGGTGGCGCAGCCGGTCATGGCGCCGGTATTGGCGCAGTGCAGAGTAAAGACACTGCCGTCGGCCAGCTCCACGTCGGCCAAAAATCGTTTGTACCTTTTGATTAGGGTGGCGGACTTTAGGGGCGCATCAAACTTCATAATCAAATAACTCGTCTAGGCGGAAGGTTTCTATGGGATGGCCCGGGCTCTGACTCACCGCCACCATTTTGGCCGCCACATGCTCGCCCCGTATGGGGCGGAAGCGGCGTAGTCCGGGCAGCAGACAGAGTGCGGGCATCACCAGAGCTGCCAGGGTCTCCCCTGGGCGAAAATCGCTGCGTTGGCCCAGCAACAGAGAGGGCTGGAAGATGCTGATGCGATTAAAGGGCAGGGAGCGCACCCGCTGCTCCAACTCCCCCTTCATCTTGAGGTAGGGGGAGGTCGAGCTCGGATCGGCGCCACTGGAGGAGACCAGCAGGTAATGGCCGACTCCCTGTTCGGCGGCCAGCTCCGCCACCCGCCACTGGTAGCTGTAATCCACTTTTCGCTGCGCCTTGATGGAGCCCGCCTGCTTTCTGGTGGTTCCCAGACAGGAGAACAGCAGGTCGCCCTTCATCAATTCGGCGAATTGGCTGAGGTGGTCAAAGTCGATCACCCGGTTCTCCACCTTGGGGCTGGCATGGGGGGCGGGGCGCCGGGTCAGGGTGCGAACCTGCTGGATCTTGGGATGACGACTCAACAGGTCGACCAGGGCCCGGCCCACCACTCCGGTGGCGCCGATGACGACGGCGGTTTGGCTCATGGCTTATTCCTTAAGCAATCCCCGCTGGTTACGCGGGATGGGCCACAATGATACACTGCGTCGGATAACAAAATGCAAGGGAACAACGCATGAGCAACTTTATGAAAGTGGTCCTGACCCAGGACAGTGCCCCCGCCCACTGGGGCGAAGCCTCTCTGAGCTTCGAGGGCGACACCGCCCGCATCCATCTGGGAGATGATGACCTGGGTCGTCAGGTTCAGGGCGCCGCCCGCAAGCTTACCGGCCAGGGAATCCGCCGGGTTGAGCTGAGTGGCGAAGGCTGGACCCCGGCCCTGCAGTGGCACTTCGCCAACGGTTTCCAGACTGCCAAGCTCGATGGTGAGATTCGCTGGGCCGGTGAATCTGAGCAGTTGGAGCGTCAGTGGCAATCCGCCAACTGGCTGCGTGAGCTGGTGAACATGACGCCGGAAGATCTCAGTCCGGAAGCGCTGGCGGATCGGGTGGCCGAGAAGATCACCGCCCTGGCTCCGGACAGGGTGAAATCCAAGCAGTGGGTGGGTGAAGCCCTGCTGACCGCCGGCTGGGTGGGGATCCACGGTGTCGGCCGCGGCTCTGAGCGCCCTCCGGTTCTGCTGGAGCTGGACTACAACCCTTCCGGCGATGCCGATGCCCCCGTTGAAGTGGCTCTGGTGGGTAAGGGGATCACCTTTGACTCCGGTGGTTACAGCCTGAAACCCAGCGCCTCCATGGTGGCGATGAAGTGCGATATGGGCGGTGCCGCCACCGTGGCGGGCGCCCTGCATCTGGCCATCAGCTCCGGCCTCAACAAGAGGGTGAAGCTGTTCCTCTGCTGTGCCGAAAACCTGATCTCAGGCCATGCCTACAAACTGGGTGACATCCTCACGTATAAAAACGGCACCAGTGTTGAGATCGTCAATACCGATGCCGAGGGTCGCCTGGTGCTGGCCGACGGCCTGATGGCCGCCAATGAGGCCGGCGCCAAGCGCATCATTGACGCGGCCACCCTGACCGGTGCCGCCATGGTGGCCGTGGGCGATGACTACAACGCCCTGTTCGGCCTGCACGACGGCGCCTGTGCCGATGCCATGGCTGCCGCTGCCGAAGTGGATGAAGGTCTGTGGCGTCTGCCCCTGGCCAAGTTCCACCAGGGCAAATGCCCCTCCGCCTTCGCTGATACCGCCAACTCCAAGGCGCAGAAGGGCGGTGGCTTCGGTGGCGCCTCCAATGCGGCGGGTTTCCTGAGCCGCTTCGCCGGTGAACCTGAGCAGGGCTGGCTGCACTTTGATCTGTCTGCCTGCTATTCAGATTCCGCCAACGGCCGGTGGGCCGAGGGTGCCACCGGTGTGGGCATGCTGACCCTGGCCAAGCTGCTGAACTGATTCAGACTGGCCTGAATAAAGAGAACGCCCCGCTTCTGCGGGGCGCTTTTTTAGGGTCAGGCTGCACAGGTCGCTGTGGCCAGCCTCAGATCGGGGCAACACTCGACCCGGTCTCGGCCATTCTGTTTTGCCTGGTACAGCGCAAGGTCTGCGGCGGTGAGAAGCCGAATGGCATCGGCAGAGGTGGCGTTGCAGCCTGCCACACCGATACTGACCGAGAAGGAGATGGGGGGGCGTGGGTTCCTGTCAACTTCAGGCAGCGGAACTCTAAGTTTGGCGATCTCCTTGTGAAGTCTTACCGCCAGCGCCCTGGCTTCATTGCCGCTGGTGTTCGGCAGCAGTACCACCACCTCCTCGCCGCCGTAGCGGGCGACGATATCGGCGTTGCGGGTGTGCTGCACCAGCAGGCTGCCCAGAGCCCTTAAAACTTCATCACCCACAGGGTGACCATAGGTGTCGTTGATCTTCTTGAAGTGGTCGATGTCCAGCATCATCAGGGTCAGTGGACGCAGGTTTTCGCGACAGCTGAGCACCTCCTCCTGCATCCGGCGGTCCAGATAGCGACGGTTGAATATCCCCATCAGCGGGTCGGTAACCGCTTCTTTTTGGAGGCTGTAGACCTGTTGCACCACCTTGGTGGTCTTCAGGGAGAGGGAGCACACCAGCAACACGAAGATGGCACCGCCGAAAAACACCGTGGGAACCAGCATATGGGTCCAGTCCTGGTAGGTGTTCCAGTTCAGCAGGCTGAAGCCGGTGTAGCCAAGGATGAACATCAGGATCAGCAGGCGCAGGAACTGCCAGCGGCGCCGTAACCCCGGGTTGGGCAGGCGTTGCAGCAGTTCGCCGACTTTTAGCGAAGCGAAGCTCAGCATGGTGATTCCCAGAATCACCATGGTATTGCCCATCAGCGGAAGCAGGGTGTTCATTGACATGGCTCAGTCCTCGGGCAGTGCCCTTATGAGTCCATGTTGTTGCAATTAAGTGGTTGATTCTGTTAAGCCGTTCACATATGTCAGCAAATAAATGGAGGCTGTGAACCGGGTCAAAAGAGGCCGTGTTTAAGATGAGAGGTCGTCGCGTTTCAGGGCGCGTGCCAGCGCACCAGGGGGCTGTAGATCAGCTTCCCCATCTCCCTGTGAGAGCGCATCAGCTGCACTTCGTTAAGTTCCAGGGTGACCGGGGTAGGCTCGGGCAGTTCGGTGACCTCATGCACCCCACGGAACAGGGTGACATGGGGGCGAAACGGGGCCCGATGATTGTGCAGCCCATGCTGGGCGGCATCCCGCCGAAGCTGCGCCGCCAATCGGTTCAGGGCGATGGGGGGCTGGTCACAGCCGAGACAGACCACGCCGGCCTTGGGGAAATGCAGGTAGCGATTCAGGGTCAGCTTCAGCCTGGGCACCTCCAGTTCCTGCCAGCGGTCGAGCAGCGCCTCTTTCTGTTTCTGGGTCACCTGACCGAGAAAGGCCAGGGTCAGGTGAAAGTTGGTGGCGGGCACCACTCGGCCCAACTGACCCAGGTGGGCCTGATGCTTAATCAGGGCCATCTGGCTGCTGATGCTGACGGGCAGGGCGAAAAACAGTCGTTCGGCCATGGCTCTCTTTTATTGAACTCCTTTAAGGTCAGTATATTCCCGGCCGTTGGCGAAAGCGACCATCCCCTTGGCCCCGATGCACCCCGGCGGTACACTGTCGGTTTCTATCCTTCTGAGGAACGCTGTCCCCTTGTCCGCTCTGCCCATTGAGGAGGTGTTTGGCCCGCTGCGCCAGGCCCTGGCCTCCCACAATCAGATCATCCTTCAGGCTCCCACAGGCGCCGGTAAGTCCACGGCTCTGCCCTTAGCCATGCTCGGCTGGCCAGAGGTGGAGGGCCGGATATTGTTGCTGGAGCCCCGGCGTATCGCTGCCCGGGCCATCGCCCGCTATCTGGCGGCGCAGTTTGGGGAGAGGGTGGGGGAAACCGTGGGTCTGCGGGTTCGCGGAGAGACCAAAGTCAGCGCCCGTACCCGGCTGGAGATCGTCACTGAGGGAGTCCTGACCCGTCAGATCCAGAGTGACCCCGAACTGGAGGGGGTGGGCCTGGTGCTGTTTGACGAAGTGCATGAGCGTCATCTCGCCACGGATCTGGCCCTGGCCCTGGCTCTGGAGGTCCAGGGGGGGCTTCGGGAGGATCTGACCCTGATGCTGATGTCCGCCACCCTGGAGGGGCAGAACTTTGAACAGTGCCTGAGTGAGGCGGTTAAGGTGAGCAGCGAGGGTCGCAGCTATCCGGTGTCGCTGGAGTACCAGCCGGTGCCCCAAGGTGAGCCCTGGGTCAATCACGCGGTAGCCCAGATTCGCCGGCAACTGAGCCAGAGGGAGGGCAATATTCTCGCCTTTTTCCCTGGCCAGGCTGAGATTCGCCGGGCGCAGGAGCAGTTGCAGCAGGGGCTGGCGGACGGTGTCAGGCTCTGTCCTCTCTATGGGCAGCTGTCCCCCAGGGAGCAGGATGAGGCCATCGCCCCGCCCCCATCCGGTATCCGTAAGGTGGTGTTGGCCACCAACATTGCCGAGTCCAGCCTGACCATCGACGGCATCTCGGTGGTGGTGGACGGGGGTTGGCAGCGCCAGGCAAGATACAACCTGCGCAGTGGGCTGACCCGACTGGAGACGGTGCGCATCAGCCAGGGCTCTGCGGCCCAGCGCAGCGGCCGTGCCGGGCGACTGATGCCCGGTCATGGGGTGCGTCTGTGGAGCGAGGGGATGCAGCAGGGGCTGGGGGAGAGTGACGCCCCGGAGATCACCACGGCGGACCTGACCCATCTGGCACTGGAGCTGGCGGCCTGGGGCTGCCGACAGGCGACGGATCTGAGCTGGTTGACCGAGCCCCCTAAGGCCGCCATGAGTCGTGCCTGGACTCTGCTTGTGCAACTTGAGTTGGTGGATGAGCAGCACCAGCTGACCCCCATGGGGCGCCAGGTGCATCGCCTCGGCAGCGATCCTCGCCTCGGCCACATGTTACTCAAAGCGGCAGAGCTGGAGCGGAATCTTGGCGTCGCCGGGTTGCAGACTCTGGCGTGCGAATTGGCGGCACTGCTGGAGGAGGCGGACCCCCTGCGTGGGCGCCGAGCAGGCGTGGACATTGAGCTGCGTCTGGGTAAGCTGGCCGGCCCCGCCAAACAGCAGGCGCAGAAGTGGCGTGCCCAACTGGGGTGCAAAGGGGCGCCCGCCTCCGGCGACCACGCCGGTCTGTTGTTGGCGCTGGCCTATCCGGACCGCATTGCCCAGGCCAGGGGCAAGGACAGTCGTTATCAACTCAGCGGAGGCAGCGGGGCCACCCTTCCCCAGGATGATCCCTGGCAGGGGCGCAGCAGCTTGCTGGTGGCGGCTCAGCTGTCTGAACGTCAGGGGCAGGGGGATGCCCTGATTCATCTCGCCGCAGAGGTGGAGCTGTCGCTGCTGACCCAGGCATTGCCGCACCTGATCGCCAGCAAGCGTGCCCAGCACCTGGACAGCAAGAGTGGCGAACTGGTGGCAGAGCAGAGACAGATGCTGGGCAGCCTGACCCTGAAGCGCCTGCCGCTAACCGACATCAGCGACGAGGATTATCGCCAGGCCTTGCTGGAGGCGATTCGTCGCCAGGGGCTGGGCCTGTTGCCCTGGAGTGACGCCATCGAACAGTGGCGCCTGAGGCTGTACCACGCCCGCAGGCTCTGCCCGGAACTGAATTGGCCGGATCTCAGCGACCCGGCCCTGAATGAGGATCTGGAGCAGTGGCTGGGTCCCTACCTGACCGGTCTGAAGCGGGTCTCCCAGCTGAAGAAGCTGGATCTTAAGGGGATCCTTCAGGCCAACCTGGAATGGGCCCAGCAGCAGCAACTGGATGATCTTCTGCCCACCCATTGGCAGGCCCCCACAGGCAGTCGCCTGAGGCTTGAATACCATGCTGAAGGAGTGAAGTTGGCGGTTCGGGTTCAGGAGATGTATGGTGAGGCGGCCACCCCCAGGCTGGCCCGGGGTCAGTTGCCTGTGACTCTGGAGCTGCTCTCTCCGGCTCACCGGCCGTTGCAGGTGACCGAAGATCTGGCCGCTTTCTGGAAAGGGGCCTGGAACGAGGTGAAAAAGGAGATGAAGGGGCGCTACCCCAAACACCTGTGGCCCGATGATCCCGCCAACACCCAGGCAACCCGAGTGACCAAAAAGAGGATGCAACAGCAGTAGATGGCCAAACAGCCCAGTCGCACGACCACCCGCCCGAAGCCGCGAAAAGCGGCGACCCGCAAGGCGCCAGCTCGAAAGGGCCCGGCACGTAAGAGAGGTCGTCAGACACAGCCTCGCCGCTGGAGCCAACGCCTGCTGGGTATTGCCCTGATTGGCCTGTTGACCCTGAGTGGTCTTACCGCAGCCTACTGCGTCTATCTGGACCAGGTCATTGCCGACAAGTTTGAGGGGCAGCGCTGGCACCTGCCGGCGCAGATCTACGCCCGTCCCATGGCCATCTATCCCGGGGCGCCCATCACCCATGCCCAGCTTAAACAGGAGCTGGCCCTACTGGGCTACCGCAACACAGGCAACCCCAGACGGGAAGGGGAGTTTGCCGTGGCCAGCGACAGGGTGGAGCTGTTCAAGCGGGCCTATGATGGCCCGGGTGGCTTCGAACCGGCTCAGAAGGTGATGATCCGTTTCAGTGACAACCGCATCACCCGGTTGCAGCGCTCCAGTGATGGCCGGGATCTCGGCTTTGTTCATCTGGAGGCCCTGCTGCTTGACCGCATTGTTGCCGGTGACCGGGAGGACAGGCTGTTTATTCCCAGGGAGCAGATCCCTGAGAGCCTGGTGAATGCTTTGCTGCGCACCGAAGATCGCGATTTCTACCACCACCATGGTGTGGCCCCTCTGGCCATCGCTCGGGCCTTGGTGGTGAATCTCAAGGCGGGCCGGACCGTTCAAGGGGGCTCAACCTTGACCCAGCAGCTGGCGAAGAACTTTTTCCTGACCCGGGAGCGCTCCCTGTGGCGTAAAGTCAGGGAAGCGTTGATGGCGCTGATCATCGACTACCGCTACGACAAGGACACCATCTTAGAGGCCTACCTCAATGAGGTGTACATGGGCCAGGATGGCAGCATAGGGGTTCACGGTGTCGGGCTGGCGGCCCGCTTCTATTTCCATCGTCCCATCGAGGAGCTGACCATAGGCCAGCAAGCCACCCTGGTGGCGATGATCAAGGGGCCCAGTTACTACAACCCCTGGCGTTTCCCTGAGCGGGTGGCTCAGCGGCGGGATCTGGTGCTCAAGTTGATGCTGGAGGAGGGGCTGATCTCCCGCACTCAGTATCAGCAGGCTGCAGGGCAGGGGTTGGGTGTGCGCGATGCCAAGTCCCGACAGCGCCATCGGGTGCCTGCGTTTATGCAGCAGGTACGCTTCGAGCTGGCCAACCGTTACGGTCCTCAGACCCTGAAGCGCTCCGGACTCAAGGTGTATACCACCCTGGACCCCCTGGCGCAGAAGGCGGCGGAGCAGGCGGTCAGTCAGGGGATGGATCAGCTCAGCCGGGACCGCCAGGATGACAGCTTGCAGAGTGCCATGGTGGTGGTGGATCGCTACCAGGGAGGCGTGCTGGCGATGGTGGGCGATCGCAATCCCGAGTTTAAGGGGTTTAACCGGGCCCGGGATGCGCGGCGTCCCATCGGCTCTCTGGTGAAGCCCTTTGTCTACCTGACCGCCCTGACCCAGCCTCAGCGCTTTAATCTGGCTACGCCGGTGAAGGATGAACCCATCACCCTGAAGAGCAGCGGCGGCTCTACCTGGTCGCCCAAGAACGACGACAAGCAGTACCGCGGGCAGGTACCCCTGTCCGAAGGCCTGGTGCGCTCCTATAACGTGCCCACGGTGAACCTGGGGATGAGCCTGGGGCTGGATAAGGTGGAGAGTAGCCTGATGGAAGCGGGCTGGCAGGAGCCCATCAACCCGGTGCCCTCTATGCTGTTGGGGTCCATGGAGGGGTCTCCTCTGGAGTTGGCTCAGGTCTATCAAACCCTGGCCAACGGTGGCCGTTATCAGCAACTGCATACGGTGCGCCATGTGCTGGACCAGGAGAATGTGGCTCTGGCTGAGCACAGGGATCGCAGTCGTCAGGCATTGCCGGAGCAGGCCTCCTATCTGGTGGATCACCTATTGACTCAAGTGGTGGCCAGGGGAACAGGCCGTCGGCTGGCCAAGGCGTTCCCCGGGATGACCCTGGCGGGCAAGACCGGCACCAGCTCCAATGGCCGGGATGCCTGGTTTGCTGGCTTCGATGACAGGGACGTGGTGATCACCTGGGTAGGCAGGGATGACAACGGTGCCGCCAATCTCTATGGCTCCAGTGCCGCCCTGCCTCTCTATCGTCGCTACCTGGTGCAGCGAGATCCCCTGTCTCTGGTGTTGACCCCGCCTGAGGGGACACGACAGGGCTACTTTAATGAGCGCGGTGTGGCGGTGGCCGAAGATTGTCACGGCGTCAAAGCCCTGCCGGCGGACGTCAGAAGCTGGCCCAACCCCACCGGCTGTGACGGCGCGGGGAGAGAGCGCAACTGGTTGGAGCGGGTGTTAGGGCTTTAAGGGAGGCTTTGAGCGCGGTTCCCGGCGAAGCCAGATTGCCTAAGGGGTGTTGTCGGTGGGGTCTGCGGGCAGTTTACTGCGCAGATCCTTCTCCACGATGGCTAGGGCCTTGAGCGCCACATCCGGGTCGATCTCATTGGTTTCCAGCAGATAGATCAGATCCACAGCCAGTTTTATCTCCTGCGGGGCGTCATCCAGGGACATGATGTTCTCCAATGTTGGGGAGGCGCATTGTACGTGTTGCAGGGCCGGTGCTCTAGTCCTGAATCTCATACCCCAGGGCTTCACAGCGTATCCAGGTGAGGCAGCCATAGTAATCGCGCTTTGACTCACAGCCATTGTAGCTGATGGCGTTGCCGTTCAGTTAGGCCACCTTGCTGCGTAATACGTTTTTCAGGCTTTTTTTCGGTGGGATCGTTTCTGTCCCGGCAGGGGCTAAAGTGGCTGTGGCATGCCCTGGTGCGCTACGCGCCGTTACCAGGGAATGGTCTCGCCCCGCCAGTCCAGGTAACTCAGCGTCCCGTCGGGCTTCAGAGCGGCGGTGACCTGTTTCAGGTGGCGAGCGGCTTGCTCCGGGCTATGCAGTTGACCGGGTCGCAGTCGTTGCTGGAAGGGGCGGGAAAGCCGGGTGTCCACGGTGCCGGGGTGGTAGGCCACCAGTTTTACGCCTTTGGCTCGACGGGCGGCTTCGATGGCGCAACATTGCAACAGTTGATTGAGGGCGGCCTTGCTGGCCCGGTAGCTGTACCAGCCACCCAGGTGGTTATCCCCTATGCTGCCCACCCGGGCACTGAGCACAGTCAGCACCACCCTGGGAGTGGCGGTCAGAAGCGGGATCAGAGCCTTAAGCCAGAGTGCCGGCACTATGGTATTGCTGTGCAGCAGCCGGGTCAGAGACTGCTCGTTCAACTGCTCCAATCTCTTTTCCGGAATCAGATCGCGATCGTGCAGGCGGCCGTTGCACAGGGTAACCCGGGCAATCATCTCAGCACAGGGAGTGAGATCCTCGATCACCTTGTTGATGGCGCCAGGACTGTTATCGCAACAGATCCACTGGAGGGCCGGGTGGGTGAACGGGGGCAGGGTGGTGCGACTGATGGCGATCACCCGGGTACCGGGCACCACCATGGAGAGGCGCACCAGTGCCTGACCCAAACCCCCACTGGCACCAATCACCACTTCGACGCTCATCGCTTGTTCCCCAGTTGACACTGCCCCTGAGCACAGGGCGCTTCATTGAAGATCCATGACGAGATGCGGTGGCGGTGGCGGGCGAAGTAGCGGTACCCAAGGTCTGAAACCGGCCGCAGCAGTGGCCAGTGAAGCCAGGCGACCCAGTGCCCTCGCCCCACCCTGTCCCAGGCGGCCAGGGTGACCTCGAGACCGGTGTGCAGGTGCCCGCGCTCATCCACCCCGTGAAGTATTCTTTGGCAGCGCTTCGGATCTACCTGGGGAAAGCGATTGTGCCAGGCGGAATCGGTGATCTCCTCAAAGCGAAGACGATTGAGCCTGTCCCAGCGTCGCAGGTGCTGACACTCGCGTCGGCACAGGGGGCATTGGTTATCGACAAACAGGGTAAAGGGCATAGGCGCTCCGCATCCGGGAATTACCCTGTGATACGAGGCGCCTCAAGGAATCGATCTCAGTCAAGATGATCAGATCACCAGGTGCTTGGCGTGAAAACGCAGGTGCTCCTCAATGAAGCTGGCCATAAAGTAGTAGGAGTGGTCGTAGCCAGGGTGACGCCTGAGAACGAGAGGGTAAGCGCTTACTTCGGCCGCAGCCTCAAGAGTTTCGGGTTTGAGCTGCTCCGTCAGAAACTCGTCGGACTCCCCCTGATCCACCAGGGTTGGCAGGAACTGTTTGGTTCGTTGCATCAGTACGCAGCTGTCGTGTTCCTGCCAGGCTTCCAGATTGTTACCCAGGTAGGCGGTAAAGGCTTTGCGGCCCCAGGGGCAGTTCACCGGATTGGATATGGGGCTGAAGGCGGACACACTCTGGTATCTGTCTGGGTTCTTCAGGGCGATCATCAGGGCGCCGTGGCCCCCCATGGAGTGACCACTGATGGCGCGCTGGCCGGTGACCGGGAAGGTGGCTTCCACCAGTTTGGGCAGTTCCTCGACCACATAGTCGTACATGCGGTAGTGGCGATTCCAGGGGGCCTGGGTGGCGTTGACATAGAAACCGGCGCCCTGGCCCAGGTCATAGCCCTCATCGTTGGCGACCTCTTCGCCTCGGGGGCTGGTGTCTGGAGCGACGATGGCCACACCCAGCTCGGCGGCGATGCGCTGGGCTCCCGCTTTCTGCATGAAGTTTTCATCGGTGCAGGTGAGTCCGGAGAGCCAGTAGAGCACCGGGACCGGGTTGGCTTCACTGGCCTGTGGCGGCAGGAAGATGGCGAAAGTCATGGAGCAGTTCAGGCTGCTGGAGTGATGGCTGTATCTCTTGTGCCAGCCACCAAAGCTCTTGTTGACGCTGATGTTTTCCAGGTTCATTTAAGTCTCTCTGTGGCACAAAGGCCCGGCTTTCTCAGCCGGGCCAGTCAGTTGCTTACTTGTCGAAGTGAAGGACGGTGCGGATGCTCTTGCCTTCATGCATCAGGTCGAAAGCGTCATTGACGTCCTCCAGGCCCATGGTGTGGGTGATGAAATCGTCCAGTCTGAACTCGCCGCGCATGTAGCGTTCCACGTACTCGGGCAGCTCGGAGCGACCCTTCACGCCACCAAAGGCGGAGCCTTTCCATACCCGGCCGGTAACCAGCTGGAAGGGACGGGTGCTGATCTCCTGGCCGGCACCGGCAACGCCGATGACCACAGATTCGCCCCAGCCCTTGTGGCAGCACTCCAGGGCGCTGCGCATCACGTTGACGTTACCGATGCACTCGAAGGAGTAGTCGACACCGCCGTCGGTCATCTCGACGATCACTTCCTGGATGGGCTTGTCGAAATGCTTGGGGTTGACGCAATCGGTGGCGCCCAGCTTACGGGCCAGTTCGAATTTGCTCTCGTTGATGTCAATGCCGATGATGCGGGAGGCACCGGCCATCTTGGCGCCGATGATGGCGGACAGGCCGATGCCGCCCAGGCCAAAGACAGCCACAGTGGCACCCTCTTCCACTTTGGCGGTGTTCATCACCGCACCCATGCCGGTGGTGACACCGCAACCCAGCAGGCACACCTCCTCAAGGGGGGCTTCCTTGTTGACCTTGGCCAGGGCGATCTCCGGCAGTACGGTGTACTCGGCAAAAGTTGAGGTGCCCATGTAGTGGAAGATGGGTTTGCCGTCCACGGAGAAGCGGGTGGTGCCGTCAGGCATCAGGCCCTTGCCCTGGGTTTCACGAATCTTCTGACACAGGTTGGTTTTGCCTGACTTGCAGAACTTACACTCGCCACATTCAGGCGTGTACAGCGGGATAACATGGTCGCCGACCTGAACGCTGGTGACGCCTTCGCCCACGGACTCGACAATGCCGCCACCTTCGTGGCCGAGGATGCAGGGGAAGATGCCTTCAGGGTCGTCACCGGAGAGGGTGAAGGCATCGGTGTGACAGACGCCAGTGGCGATCATCTTGATGCGAACTTCGCCCTTTTGAGGGGGCATGACCTCCACGGTCTCCATGGAGAGAGGCTGGCCCGCGGCCCAGGCCACGGCGGCTTTACAGCGGATGGTTTGTGCAGTCATGGACTCTTCCTGTATTGAGAAAAACACACCGGATGTGTGTTCAGATGGGTTCCATTTTATTCCTTACTTTAAAGTTGATAATCCACCTTGCGATAAAATGACTTTTACTAATATGTAATAATCGGTGGATGTTACAACACTGCCAAGGGCAGTATAGTCAGCCTTAACCGGGGGCGGGCTTCGGAGTGGTAAGGAGAAAGTGATGAGCGAATGGGCTGGGGTCAGCGAGTTTGTGGCCGTGGCGGAGACAGAAAGTTTTACCGCGGCAGGAAAGCGGCTGGGGATCTCCACCGCTCAGGTCAGTCGTCAGGTCAGTGCCCTGGAGAGCCGTCTGGCGGCCAAGCTTCTGTATCGAACCACCCGTAAGGTGTCATTGACCGACGCCGGTCGCACCTACTATCAGCACTGTCGCCAGGTGCTCGATGGTCTTTCTGAAGCGGAGCGGGCGGTGACCAACCTGCAGGATACCCCCAGGGGCCAGCTTAGGGTCACCGCTCCGGTCACCTTTGGAGAGCGTACTCTGGCGCCTCTGGTCAACGACTTCGCTCTGCGCTACCCGGAACTGGAGGTGCAGTTGGTGCTGACCAACCAGAGGCTGGACCTGGTGGAGGAGGGGATGGACCTGGCGATACGCCTGGGCAAGCTGGAGGACTCGAGCATGATGGCCAGACGACTGGCGAGTCGTCAGCTGTATGTGTGTGCCTCCCCTGAGTATCTGGCCACCTACGGAGAGCCCCACTCTCTGACCGAGCTGGACCGGCACCAGTGTCTGGTGGGCACCATGGATTACTGGCGCTTCCAGGAGCAGGGGCGCTCCCGCAATGTGCGGGTCAAGGGCAGACTGCGTTGCAACAGCGGTTGGGCCCTTACCGATGCGGCCCTAAAGGGGCTGGGGCTGGCCCAGTTGCCCGATTACTATGTCCAGGAGTATCTGACCAGTGGCCAACTGATGTCGGTCCTGGATCACCTGAGTGAGCAGGGGGAGGGGGTCTGGGCCCTCTACCCCCATAACCGCCACCTCTCTCCCAAGGTCCGGTTGCTGGTGGACTATCTGGTGGAGAGCCTGACTTGAGCCTTACCAGAGCTTGAGCTGGGGGCGAAACCAACGCTGCATGCCGTTGAGTGCCAACAGTGCCAGGCCCTTTATCGGACCATGCAGGGCCAGCATATGACGGCGGTAGAGGCTGGCATAGACAAAGCGAGCGGGGCAGCCCTGAACGGCGATCCCTCCCCGAATGAAGGAGAACAGGTTGCCGACGGTGTGGAATCTGGCCATGTTGACGAAGGAACCCAGGTCTTTGTACAGGTACTCCTTGAGTGGGGCCTCCTCATCGTCGAGTAACCGCAGCAGGTTATCGGCGATCATCAGCGCCATCTGCCTGGCGGTCTGTCCCCTCGGCGGCGTGTAGCTGCCATCGGGTTGGGGGCAGGCGGCACAGTCACCAAAGGCGAAGACTCGTGAGTCCGACAGGCTGCGGCAATTGGCCTCCACCATCAGTTGATTCTGGTCATTGACCTCCAGTCCCAGCTTTGACAGTACCTGGGGACCTTTGACACCCGCCGCCCAGATGGTGATATCCGACGGAATCATCTGGTCATTCTGGGTATGCAGCCCTCTGGCATCGACCCTGGTCACCCTGGTGCCGGTAAACAGCTGAACACCCAACTCTTCCAATTGCTCTTCTACTGCCTCTCTCAGGCAGGGCTTGGGCAACGCTGGCATCACATGGGGGCCGGCTTCCACCAGGTTCACCTGCAGTTGCTCTGGGCCTACGGCGTAGCCATACCCTTCCAGGATCTCGGCGACATGGTGCATCTCTGCCGCCATCTCGGTGCCGGTGGCCCCTGCGCCCACTATGGTGATGTTGAAGGGCTCGGGACGCTCCGCGCGGGCCTGTTCCAAGAAGCGTCTCAGCAGTTTCTGGCGCAGCGACATCGCTTGTTGGGTGAGGTCGAGGAATTCACAGTGATCCTTGACACCGGGAATGTCGAAGTCGTTGGTGACCGCACCGACTCCCAGCACCAGGTAGTCGTACTCCAGGGTGCGCTCGGGCACCAGCACCTTGTCCCGGGCGTCGGTCTGAGGCGCTAGGGTTACCCGGCGGGCGAAGCGATCCAGCCCGATGACTTCGCCCTGTTCGAAGCGGTAGCCGTTTCGGGCGGCGTGGGCGCGGTAGTCCACCGCGTTCAACCCTTCATCCAGGCTGCCCGAGGCCAGCTCATGGAGCAGAGGTTTCCAGATGTGGTGGCTGCTGATGTCCACCAGAGTCAGTTCAACGTCGGAGCGACGGTTGAGGCGCTTGCCCAACTTGCCCATCAGTTCCATACCGCCGGCTCCGCCGCCGATCACCAGGATTCGTGTCATGGATCGTGTCCTATATTGGGCCCCGTATCGGTTGCCGGAACAGCCAGAACCGGGGCGAGAAAAATGATGGGACAACAATACTTATTCCCACTGAGTTGATAATTCCCCTTCGGTGCAATTGATTTTTTCCCCTGAGTTCACAATTGCGCGGTTCCTGGCCGGGAGAGTCGGTTTTCGGGCTCAGGTGGCGCCCACAAGGAGGGGAGTTGCAGGGTGAGGCCATTGTTGAGAGCGGGAAAAACAGTTTTGCTATGAGGGTGATTCTGCTGACCTGACACTGTGGATAGGATTCCCGGAAATTCTTTTAACCTTCGGGTCGAGCCCCAGCCATGACACACGCCTCCTCTTTGCCATCGGATGCCCTGCACTCCAGGGTCAAACTGCTGATGAGCTCATCAGCCTTGCCACTTCTTGCCGGCCTCAGCCGCGGGATAGAAAAAGAGGGGCTCCGGGTGACTCCCCAGGGCAAGCTGTCATTGACCGCTCACCCCACCGAATTGGGGGCCGCCCTGACCCATGGGCAGATCACCACGGATTACTCAGAATCTCAGTTGGAGTTGGTGACTCCGGTGGCTGTACACCCCTGGGAGAGCTTGGAGCAGTTGGACAGGCTGCACAGATTTACCCTTGGAGTGATGGGGGAGGAGCTGATGTGGCCGGCGAGCATGCCCTGTACGCTGCCACCGGAGCCGGAGATCCCCATCGCTCAGTACGGCACCTCCAGAGAGGGAAGAAAACGGATGATCTATCGTCGGGGCCTGGGGCACCGTTATGGCAGGGCGATGCAGATGATCTCCGGGGTGCACTACAACTTTTCCATGCCAAAGTCGTTTTGGCAGTACGCCGAAGCATTGTGGCCTGAGCTGCCCGCCGATGAAGAACTCAGTGATTATGCCTATTTTGGCCTGATGCGAAATGTTCAGCGCTACAGCTGGCTGCTGGCCTACCTGTTTGGGGCATCGCCGATGATGGAGCGCAGCTGCTTCAACGAAGCCTCGAAGTTACTCCTGGTTTTGGATGAACTGACCCTGGGGTTGCCTTGGGCCACTTCATTGAGGGTGAGCGATCTGGGGTACGCCAGCCATCAGCCATCGCCCTCTCTGGCGGGACTGGAGGCGTATCTGGAGGATCTGTCGAGCGCGATGGAGACCCCTCATCCGGAGTTTCTGCGGTTCGGCTCTCTGGACAGTGAGGAGCCCCAACAGCTCAATGGCAACAGGATCCAATCGGAAAGCGAGATCTACAGTGATGTTCGCCCCAAATGTCGCCTGGCTGAGGGGGAATCCCTGCTTCAGGCATTGACGACCCGAGGGGTGGAGTATGTGGAGCTCAGAACGCTGGATCTGAACCCCTTCCTGCCTCATGGACTGGATGAGGGGCAGATTCATTTCCTGGACGCATTCATGCTTTATTGCCTGTTGGCGGACAGCCCGCCGTTGACTATAGCGGAACAGGAGGAAGCACAATTCAACAAGCGCTGTGTCGCGTTGGAAGGGCGCAGTCCGGGAGCCATGCTGAGGCGCCGAGGGCGTTTGTGCCCCCTGGAGAGGGCCGCGACTGAGTTGTTGGACGGGATCGAGACAGTGGCTCGACTGCTGGACCTGGCTCAGTATCGGGAGCGCGGATCAGATTGGCTGGGGAGGATTCAGGCTCACCATCAATCTGTGCTGACGCAACGGGCCAAGGTTGAGGACAGCCGCCTGACCCCGTCCGCCAGGATTATGGAGGGAGTCGCGGCGGCAGGCAGCTTTCGCTCCTTTGCTTTGGCGCAAGCACAAAGGCACAAGGCGTTCTTCTTGAGTGCCCCCCTCTCGAGCTTCGATTCTGCGCTGATGCAAAATCAGGCCGCCGATTCGTTGAGGCGACAGCAGCTCCAGGAGTTGCAGGAGAAAAAGAGCCAGGAAGTCTGATCCGTCATGGTCGTTAACAGTCATCTGCCAGAGGGTGAAACCGCTTCAGTCTCAGATGAAAAATCCGAGGGCGAATATCCCTTGAGATCATGATTCGGCGGGATATGATTCTGGGAAAGAATCTGATAGGGAGAGAGTCATGGCTTGCCATCGAATTGAGGAGTTACTGGAGCTGCTGGAGCCTGTTTGGCAGAAAGATCAGGAGCTGAATCTGGTGCAGATGCTGCAGAAGATCGCCGATGAGGCGGGTTTCAAGGGGGCGCTCAGCGATCTGACCGACGATACGCTGATCTACCAGCTGAAAATGGGCGGTACCGACAAGGATGCGATGATCCCCGGCATTCAGAAGGATTACGTAGAGAACTACGACTGGAAGAGTGCCATCCTCAAGGCCAGAGGCATCGACGAAGAGTAATCTTCTTCATTTCCCTAAAAACGGCAGCCATAGCGCTGCCGTTTCTTTTGCCCTAAAGCACTGCTTAATAAGATGATTTTCTTGCTGTTCAGGGATTGGCCGGGCAAGATGATGCCCCTGATATGCGCACAAGCTGCGCATCAGGATCGCCCAATCCGTTGATTGGGGGGGCGATCCTGTCCCTGGCCGCCATGGGGTCATGGCGAGCCTTCGCAGAAGATCAAGGAATATACATGCGAATAGCCAAGCTGCTTTTTGGGGTGTTTCTCAGCCTGACTCTGGTGGGTTGTGCCAACACCAAACTCAGCGCCAACAAGTTGCCCAGAGGGGTCAAGGTCAGCAAGGACGTGGTTCTGCCGGTTGCCGTGCCTGTGGCCTACTATCTGCCCCCCATGGAGCTGAACAATCGATTCTACCTGGACAGCTGGAACGTCTGGCTCGAGCCTGGCAAGGCCCTGGGCAATGGCGTTCAGGATGCTTTTGCCGCCTACTTCAGTGATGCCAGGCTGCTGGACCGCGATTCTGAGCAACCCTATGGATTGTTGGTGGATATCGACCCTGAGTGGAAGTTCGATGGCGGTGACATCACCATGGTGCTCACCTACAAGGTGTATGACGCCGACCACAAACTGGTGAGGGAGGGCAGCAAGAAGCACTCCGCCTCCATGGGCAGTATTGGCAATGAGGCGGCCTGGTACAACGCCACGCTGAGAGCCAGCCAGCGGATGGTGGTGGATCTTCTCAATGCCACCAAGCCGGGTGGTCAGAGCTTTTTGGCACGCCGTCCCATGAAGGAGGCAGACCCTAAGCTGCTGGTGAATATGGAGAAGCCAGTGGCTACTGGCACAGGCTTTTACATCAATGGCGAGGGTCAGGCCCTGACGGCGGCTCATGTGCTCAGGGAGTGCATGGTGGCCAAGGTGATCGCCGGCGATCATGAGCAGGACGCCCGCATCAGTGCCAGTTCCAGGCTGCTGGACCTGGCGGTGGTGGATACCGGTGCCAGGACAGAAGACTACCTGCCACTGCGACACGATACCGAGCTTCTGTTGGGGGAACCTGTGACCAACGTGGGTTACCCCCTTCAGGGAATTCTGGCCTCTTCCCCTAACCTGACCCGGGGTAACGTCAGCTCCCGCAGCGCCCTGAAGGGCTCCGTGGGGCTGTTTCAGTTCTCAGCACCAATTCAGCCCGGCTCCAGCGGTGGCCCCGTGGTCTCCGATGGCGGCGAACTGCTGGGGGTGACCGTCAGCACCATCAACCCCTCCAAGCTGATTGAGTCCGGGGTCTTGCCCCAGAACGTCAACTTTGCACTCAATGCCCGCTATGTGGAGAAGTTTCTGACCAAGCATCAGATCCCCTTTATCCAGAGGGAAGCGAATCTGAAAGGGGATATCCGTGTCGCCAACGAGGCGGCACTCTCCTCTGTGGTTAAGCTGGTCTGTTATCAATAAGGAGGGAGCATGAAACACACTTTATTGGCCCTGACTCTGGCCTCCATCACCGCATTGGCTCCCGCCCAGGGGCGAGAATTGCCTCCGATGATGTATCTGACCTCGATGAACCTGGATTCACTGCAGGAGACTCTGCAGCGGACGCCCGAGTTTGCCCAGCTCAACGGTGAGCTGATCGGCAGTCCCCTCAGACTGGTGGTCAGCCACGAGTTCGAGATGACCGCAGGGGGCTCGGCGGCAGGGTTGACCTCGGCGATGCTGGCAGGGGGGTCCCTCGGCCTACTGCCCGTAGTGACCAACAACGATCTGGTGATCACCTATGACATTCGGGTACACAACCAGAGCGTCTCCAAGTACCAGTTTCGTGAGAACTTCACCGAAGCTAAGAACATCTACGCAGACCAGGGTAACACTGCCCTGGCCAAGGAGGCGGCGACCTGGGTACTGAGCACGGTGGAGCCTTTCCTGGAGCAGATGAACGCGGACCCCAAGGTGACGCAGCTGCTTGAGGAGTATCAGTTCTACTTCTCAGAACCCTCCCAGCCCTGAGGTTGAGCAGGCACTGAGCAAACGGCAGGGGGGCACTCCCCTGCCGTTTTTGCTTTATCTGGGGGGCTGATACACTGGCGGGATGAACCCAAGGAGACAGTAGGACCCATGCAAGGAACCCTGAAGAAGATGAGCAGCCGCCTGGCCGGTGTGGTGGAGTATGATCTGAGGCTGGGTGAGGAGCGTGTGCCCCTCAACCCCTTTATCGGTAAGACACTGACCCTGGAGTACACAGGTGCCATCTACTGCGATGCCTGTGGCCGCAAAACCAAGAAGAGCTTCTCCCAGGGGCACTGCTTTCCCTGCATGAAGAAGCTGGCTCGCTGCGACATGTGCATCATGAAGCCGGAGACCTGTCACTTCGCTGCCGGCACCTGCCGCGAGCCTGAGTGGGGCGAGGCGCAGTGCATGGTGCCTCACTACGTCTATCTCTCCAACACCTCCGGGCTGAAGGTGGGGATCACCCGCCACACCCAACTGCCTACCCGCTGGATCGACCAGGGGGCCACCCAGGGGCTGCCGATTCTCAAGGTGCGCAGCCGATATATCTCAGGCCTGGTGGAGGTCGCCCTGGGGGAGTTTATCGCCGATAAGACCAACTGGCGGGCGATGCTCAAGGGCAACAATGAGCCCATGGATCTGCGTGCTCAGGCCCACTGCCTGTTGCCTCAGATCCAGCAACGCCTGGAGGGGATCAAGGCGGAGTTTGGTGAGGACGCCATCGAAGTGCTGGACGAGTCTGTGGTGGATATCCACTACCCGGTGTCGGAATTTCCCACCAAGGTCTCCACCTTCAACTTCGACAAGACGCCCAGGGTCAGCGGTACTTTGATGGGCATCAAGGGCCAGTACCTGATCTTCGATTCCGGGGTGATCAACCTTCGCAAATTTACCGGTTATGAAGTCAGGGTGGTGGATGAGTAACAGCTGCTAAGTCCGGTGTCATGACGCAAAGCCGCCCTCGGGCGGCTTTCTTCGTTTGGCGGCTCCATGCTGTTGGCGTGGTTAAATTTGATTACATCTTTATTTTGGCTCTATGGCAGAAGTCATTGAATCAAATAAATCTTTTGCTAATATTGCAGTCTGAGGCGGATACAAACCGCCCGTTGTTGTTTCAGGAGATGAACGATGAAAAAGATGTTGCTGGCCGCCTTGGTGGCGTCCCTGCCAATGGCCGCTTCCGCCAACTGGATTGTTGGTGCCGACTATGCTCAGGTGTCCGAAGATGACATCGACCTAGGTGCCCTGGTGCTGAGCGCCGGTTATGAGTATGACTATCAAAACGGTTTTGTGGTCACCCCCTCGTTGCACCTGGGATTCGGTGTTGCTGATGACTCCATTGGCCCGGTGGATATCGATCTCAAGACCCTCTACGGACTGGAGTTGCGTGGTCAGTTCAACTTTGAACAGGGTGCTTATCTGTATCTGGCTCCCCGCTACACCAACTTTGACGTTGAAGCGAAACTGGATGGTCGCACTGCCAGTGCCGATGACTGGCAGTTGGGTGGCGTGGTAGGCCTGGGTTATCAGTTTACCGATGCCGTGGCGGCGGAAGTAGGTTTTACCTCCTATGAGGACCTGGATCAGTGGTCCCTGGGTCTTCGCTTTAACTTCTAAATTGCCCGAAAACAAAAAAAGCCGCCCAAGGGCGGCTTTTTTTGTGCTCAGGGGAGCGGATTAACCTTCGAAGGTCGCATCCCAGTCGCCGTAGTTTTCATCACCGGCGTAGATGGTCATCTCCGGCTTGCTGCCCAGGGCCGCTTCGATGATGCCAGTCAGGCGGGTGGCTTCCGCTTCTACGGTAGCGTCTTTGCTGAAGAAGTGGATGGCAACATGGTACTGGTTGTTGAAGTAGGCCAGGAAAGTGCCCACGTTGTCGTTGGCGGCACCGAATACGGCGTCATCCAGCTTGTCAAACTGCTCCAGGTCCGCTTCGAAGCGGATGTGGATACAGGTGGAGGCAAACTCACCAATGCCCATTTTCTTCAGGTGACGAGGCTTGTGGTGGCGCTTCACTTCGGGTTTGGCAAATTCCGCAACTGGGATAATGTTCATGGGGCCTCTCTTCTGGGCACGGGAAGTTGAAAAAGGGATCGCTTTGCGATCGGGCCGCTACTTTAACCAAGGCGGGCTCGCCAGGCAAGCGAAAGGAAAGGCCGGGGAGTTCCCGGCCTTTTGGCATCAGTTGAGCTCGGAGAAGAGGCTTGTCTGGAAGCTCTTTTCGCAGTAGTGGCACTTAAGGGTGGTGCCAGTGTGCTTCTCGGTGACGTAGAAGCGGGTCGCCACGCTTTCATGGCGGGTGATGCAATTGGAGTTGGGGCAGCGCAGCACGCCGCTGATGGCGTCCGGCAGTTGCACCTTGTACTTGTTGACCACCTTGAAGTCGTTGATCTCATTGATGGTGGCTTCGGTGGCAAACAGCGCCAGCTGGTTGGCCTGCTCTACGGTAAACACCGTGTTCTCCACCTTGATCAGATCCTTTGTATAGGTGTCTCCGCTGCGCAGATTGAGGCCGACGGTGATGCGTTCGTTCTTGTCGGTGAGCTGGAAGAACTTGAGGATACGCACTCCCATACCGGCAGGGATGTGATCGATCACTGTACCCTGGGCGATCGCTTCCACCTTGAGTTTGTTCTTGGACATGGCTTACAACTCCTCCTTCAGCACCAGTGCCAGCAGTGCCTGGCGGGCATAGACTCCGTTCTCCGCCTGCTCGAAGTAGTAGGCGTAGGGGGTGTCATCCACATCTGTGGTGATCTCATCGATCCGCGGCAGAGGGTGGAGGATCTTAAGGTTGTCCTTCACCTCCTTGAGCATGGCAGCGGTGAGCACATACTTGGATTTCATGTGCTGGTACTCGGTGGGGTCGAACCGCTCCTTCTGCACCCGGGTCATGTAAAGCACGTCCAGCTCAGGCATCACCTGGTCCAGGTTCTCCAGATGGGTAAACTGGATGCCGGCGTCGCTGAGTTCTTCACACAGGTAATCGGGCATCCTCAGGGCGTCCGGGGCCACGAAGTAGAACTGGCAGCCGAACAGGGAGAGGGCCTGGGCCAGAGAATGAACGGTACGGCCATACTTGAGGTCGCCGACGAAGGCCACTTTCAACCCCTCCAGAGTGCCTTGGGTCTCATAGATGGAGAAGAGATCCAGCAGAGTCTGGGTGGGGTGCTGGTTGGCGCCGTCGCCGCCGTTGATCACCGGGACCGAAGAGTACTCGCTGGCCAGTCGGGCAGCGCCCTCCTGGGGGTGGCGCATAAAGAAGGCGTCACTGTAGGAGGAGATCACCTTGACCGAGTCCGCCAGGGTTTCCCCTTTCTGTGCCAGGGAGGTGTTGCCGCCGGAATCGAAACCGATCACCGTACCGCCAAGACGCTGGACGGCGGTCTCGAAAGAGAGTCGGGTTCGGGTGGAGGCTTCGAAGAAACAGCTGGCGATCACCTTGCCGGCGAGCAACTGGGGACGGGGTTCACACTTGATCGATTGTGCGGTGGAGACGATCAGTTCCAGTTCGGTTCGGGACAGGTCCGCAATAGAGATGATGTTCTTGTTATAGAGAGGGTTTGTCATGCTGATTCCCTAGGTATCGGCATTCACCGAATGTGTCTGCGGGCCAGACACAGCCGGAAGGCGATTATAGCAGTGTTCAGGGTTTAATCACACCACCTCGGCCTCCTTCTCATCAACTATCAGTCTGATTCCGCCTAAAAACTGAAGAGGTCGGAGTTCACCAGTCGGTCATCTGTCCGTCTTGCTGCTGTCATCTTTCTCCCGTCTTCTAGGCACAGGCATTGAAACAAGGAGAGTCTGCAATGGAAAACAGAGTGGCTTTGGTTACCGGGGGAACCGGCGGTATTGGCACCGCAGTATGCAAGGAGCTGGCATCACAGGGGTTTAAGGTGGTGGCAGGTTGTCGAGACCTGGAAAAGGGGCGGGTGTGGCAGAGTGCTCTGGCGCGGCAGGGAGTGGAGTGCGAACTGGTGCAACTGGACGTGGCGGACTACGAGTCCTGCTTCCACGCCTACATCAGCACCGAGGAGATCCACGGCCCGGTTCAGGTGCTGGTCAATGCTGCCGGCATCACCAGAGACAAGGTGATGAAGAAGATGACGCCGGACCTGTGGCAACAGGTGATCGACACCAACCTTACCGGTACCTACAACATGTGCCGCATCGCTGCCAGCTGCATGACGGAAAAGGGGTATGGCCGCATCGTCAACATCAGTTCGGTCAATGGTCGCAAGGGGCAGTTTGGTCAGGTGAACTACGCCGCCTCCAAGGCCGGTATTCATGGCATCACCATGTCCCTGTCCCAGGAGCTGGCCCGTAAGGGGGTGACGGTGAACACCCTGTCTCCGGGCTATGTGATGACTGAGATGGTGGCCAAGGTACCGCAGGAGGTGCTGGAGAGCATCAGGCAGCAGATTCCTGTAGGCCGCCTGGGGACGCCGGAGGAGATGGCCCATGCGGTGGCCTTCCTGGTGGACCGCCACTCCGGTTTCATTACCGGCAGCGATCTCTCCGCCAACGGCGGCATGCACATGTACTGAAGTTTTTCAGTCTGAAAAACAACAAAGGGCAGCCTTGTGGCTGCCCTTTCTGCGTTCGACGTCCGGATTAACCGGCGATCTTGGCCAGTACCCGCTCGGCGGCGGCGATGGTGGCGTCGATATCTTCGTCGCTGTGGCTCATGGAGAGGAAGCCAGCTTCATAGGCAGAAGGCGCCAGGTTGACCCCCTCCTCCAGCATGCCGTGGAAGAAGGCGTTGAACTGCTCCATGTTGCACTGGGTCACCTGGTCGTAACGGGTGATCTTCTCCTCGGAGGTGAAGAACACACCGAACATGGCACCCACGTAGTTGATGGCCATGGGCACGCCGGCCTTGTCGGCAGCGGCTTTCAGGCCCAGAGCCAGCTTCTCGGTCTTGGCAGCCAGGGCATCGTAGACGCCGGGCTCGCGCAGCAGCTTCAGCTGAGCCATACCGGCGGCCATGGCGATGGGGTTACCGGACAGGGTGCCGGCCTGGTATACCGGGCCGGCAGGGGCCAGGTGCTGCATCACGTCGGCGCGACCGCCGAAGGCACCCACAGGCATACCACCGCCAATGACCTTGCCCAGACACACCAGGTCAGGACGAACGCCGTAGTGGCCATGGGCACCGGTCAGGGAGACACGGAAGCCGGTCATCACTTCGTCAATGATCAGCAGGGCACCGTGCTCATCACACAGGGCACGCAGGCCTTCCAGGAAGCCCTCTACCGGCGGGATGCAGTTCATGTTGCCGGCAACAGGCTCCAGGATGATGCTGGAGATCTGGCCCGGGTTGGACTCGAACAGCGCCTTGACGGAGTCCAGGTCGTTGTAGGTGGCGGTCAGGGTGTGCTTGGCAAAGTCCGCAGGTACCCCTGGGCTGGTGGGCTCACCGAAGGTCAGCATGCCGGAGCCGGCTTTCACCAGCAGGCAGTCGGCGTGGCCGTGGTAGCAGCCTTCAAACTTGATGAACTTGTCACGACCGGTGAAGCCGCGAGCCAGGCGCAGGGCGCTCATGGTGGCTTCGGTGCCGGAGTTGGCCATACGCACCTGCTCAACATGAGGCAGGATGTCGCAGACCAGTTCTGCCATCTCCACTTCGGCGGCGGTAGGGGCACCGAAGGAGAGGCCGTTGTTGGCTGCCTGAACCACGGCGTCACGGATGGCCGGGTGGTTGTGGCCCAAAATCATCGGGCCCCAGGAACCCACGTAGTCGATGTACTGCTTGCCGTCCACGTCGTACAGATAGGCGCCGTCGGCGCGCTCGATAAAGACGGGAGTGCCGCCCACACCTTTAAAGGCGCGTACCGGGGAGTTCACACCGCCGGGGATGGTCTTTTGAGCCTGTTCAAACAGGGATTCGGAGCGATTCATCATTATCCTTCCTGGGTAGGGCGACGGGCGCCCGCTAACGGTATTGGGTCGGCGATCCGCTCCCATCGGGGCGGAGGCCGGAAACTGTGTGCATGGTATCGACAAACGTCGGCCAATGACAGTTCCCTTGCAAAGGCGCAAGGGTGGCATTTTGTGACCTGGGTTGGCAAGGATCTCCTGTCCAGCTTGCGGTGGGGCTCACTTTCCTTACGTCCTAGAAGTGTTTGGCTCTCAGTGCCTGTCGCAGCATGGTCCAGGTGATGACGCCGATGGGGTGGTCCAGCCCGGTGTCGAAGATGTACACCGCCTTCTGCCTGTTGCGGTTGAGCAGCCTGTGCACCTCCGCCAGGGTGGCGGTCTGGGGCAGGGGAAATGCGTCGGTGCGCATCAGCGGGGTGTCGTCGTCGTAGTTGGCGTGCAGGCTCACCAGTTCGCATCGGTCCATATGCCGCAGCAACAGTCGTTGCTGGTTGGCTTCATTCATCAGTTTCAGTAGGTCTTCGTCGCTCTGATTAGGCGTACCTATGACAAATTGGCGATCCGCCAGGGCCATCACCCCGGTCTTCTGCAGGCCCGCCTCTGTGGGAGAGACCCGGTACTCCAGCCCCTGGGCATCCAGCTGGCTGAGGAAGATGGAGCGGGAGCCAAACACCGAGTAGGCCAGCAGGTAGGCGGGCAGGGTGACCAACAGAGACGGCAGGATGATGGAGGCGTCCTGGGTCAGCTCCAACAGGGCCAGCAGGGCGGCCATGGGCGCATGCAGGCACACCCCCATCATGGCGGTCATCCCCAGTACGGCGTAGAGGGGGATGAAGGGCTGGAGCTGGGGAAACATCGGGGTCAGGCCCCAGGCGATCAGGCTGCCCACCACGGCCCCGATGCCATAGAGGGGACCGATAATGCCGCCTGGAATCCCCAGGCCGATGGCGGCCCAGGTGGCCAGGATCTTGGCGCCGAGCAGCGCCAGCAACAGCAGCAGCCCCGGGTTGTCGCTCAGGGCGATGCTTACCGCGGCGTGTTCTGTGCCCAATGCCTGAGGCAGCTGCAGGCCAATGAGGGCGGTAAAGCCTCCGGCCAGCATCAGCCTGAGGGTGATGGGCCAGCGCTGGCTGATCTCTGTGATGGTGATCAGGCCGTGGCTGAACCCGGCGGCGATGCCGCCGATGAGCAGACCGCTGAGCAGCAGCAGCGGGTACTGGGCGACGGGAAACACCTCCATGGCGAAGTGGTCATAGAGGTGGATGTTGCCGTACACGCTCTGGGTGACCACGCTGCCGGTCACCGAGGCGATGAGGATCGGCAGGAAGGTGTGGATGCGGTACTCCCTCAGTACCACCTCCAGCACAAACAGCACCGCTGCCAGGGGAGAATTAAAGGTGGCGCTGATCCCGGCGGCGATGCCACAGGAGGCCAGGACAGACAGGGCGTTATCCGGCAGCTTCCAGTAGCGGGCAAAACCTGTGGCAACCGTGGCCCCCAGGTGAACCGCCGGTCCCTCCCGACCGACGGAGAAGCCGCTGGCCAGGGCGATCACCGCACTGGCAAACTGGTTCATGGCGCTGCCCAGAGGCAAGCTGCCGTAGTGGACCTTGATGCGGTGAATGACGTAGGCGATGCCCAGGCGGCGGTACTTGCTGGCGGTGAAGGCGGCGATGAGGGCGATGGCTCCGGCACCGGCCACGGGAAGAAGGGCTCGCCACAGGGACGGCAGGTCGCTAAAATCGTCCGGGCTGTCCAGGATAAGTCCCTGGCCAAGATCGATCATGAACCGGAACAGCAGCAGGAACAGGCCGGCGGCCAACCCAACCAGCAAGCCCAGCAGGCAGAGATGCACACTGAGTTTAGCTTGGGACAGGTTCATTGGGCTGTTGCGGAACATGGCATATAGGGTCGCTTCAGGTGACTAGAGCTTAACAATATTCAAGTCGTTTCACTATGCAGAATTGGAAACATCGCTGGCACGCTCTCAAACATTTTGAACAGCAGTTCAATCCCAGGGGGGGAGTGCTGCTGCTGATACTGGGTATGGCGGTGGCCGTTGGCTACCTGCTGTCTCTGCCTCAACAGGTGATCCAGGGGGGAGCAAACCGGGATCTGCAGACCCAGATCGCCTTGCAGCAGGAGCGGATTCGCGCCCTGACCGAGTCCGAGGCTGCGCTGGAGATCGACCTGCAGGCGGAGCGTCAGTCCCAGGCCGACACCGTGGCCATGATGGCGAACCTGCAAGGGCAGGTGGACAGACTCAATACCGAGCTGATCTTCTACCGCAACATCATGGCGCCGGAGAAGAGCGCCGATGGGGTGGTGATCCATGAGCTGGCGATGGAGCAGATTGGTGACAGCGACCATTATCGCTACAAGCTGGTGCTGACTCAGCAGAAAAAGCGCAAGGGGTTCTCCAAGGGCAAGGTGGCCATCAGCATCAAGGGCAGTCTTAAGGGGCGTCCCGTGACCTACAGCCTGACTGATCTGGGGGTGGAAGCCAAAACCCTGGGATTCTCCTTCCGCTATTTTCAGGAGCTGGAGGGGGCTTACCGGCTGCCGGACAACTTCGTGGCGGACCAGGTGCAGGTGCGAGTCAGCCTCAGCAGCAAGAAAAAGGGGGGCAGTACCGACCAGGCCTACCCCTTCCTGGAGTTGACCGGTGTCGGGTTTGAGGAGGAAACTTCCACCGACAACGGGGAGAAAACTTGAACCTAACAGTCGGGTATTAGATAATCCGCGCCAGAGTGTCGTTTTCGAGGTAACCAATGACAGCTGCAGCAGAACAAGCCATGCCTATCCAGTTTTCCGATGCCGCCGCACTGAAGGTGAAGGGACTACTGGAGGAGGAGGAGAACCCGAACCTGAAACTGCGGGTGTACGTCACCGGCGGTGGTTGCAGCGGTTTCCAGTACGGCTTCACCTTCGACGAAAAGGTGAATGAGGGTGATACCACCATTGATAAGGAGGGGGTCACCCTGCTGGTGGATCCCATGAGCCTGCAATATCTGGTGGGCGGAATCGTGGATTACACCGAGGGGCTGGAGGGCAGCCGTTTCTTCGTCAACAACCCCAACGCCACCACCACCTGTGGCTGCGGTGCCTCCTTCTCCATCTGAGGACTCAGCACCGACTGCGAGAAAAAGGCACCTTCAGGGTGCCTTTTTTGTTGGCAAAGATTTCTGAACACTTTTGCAACATGAGGCTTTAACGTATTCTGACTCGATTGGATTACAAGGAGTTGCCTCGTGAAGCACGTTGATGCGCCGGCCAGTCGCTGGTACAGCCACCCCTATTTTATCGCCTTTCTAATCAGCCTGTTGCTCGTACTCTGGGTATTGTCAGGTCAATTGAGTGCCGACGAATCTCCTGAAGCGGCCCCCGCCGCCGAGCCCCATGAGGTGCCCGCGACCCGGGTGACGGTGAAACGCATCGAGTCCACTCTGGTCACCCGGGAGGTTCAGCTCTATGGCCGCACCGAGCCGGACAGGATGACCCGCATCGCCGCCGAGATCGGCGGGCGGGTGCTCAAGGTCCATGCCCAACGAGGCAGTCAGGTAGCCCAGGGGCAACTGCTGATCGAGCTGGATGTCCGGGATCTGCCGGAGCAACTGCAGAGCGCCAAGGCGGTGCTGGCCCAGCGGGAACTGGATTACCAGGCGGCGAAGAAGCTGGCGACCCAGGGGCTGCAGGGCAAGTCGCAGCTGGCCCAGAACCTGAGTGCCCTGGAGCTGGCCCGCGCCGAGCTTAAGCGCCTGCAACTGGCCCTGGATCACACCCAGATCCGCGCTCCCTTCTCCGGGGTATTCCACGATCGCATGGTGGAGGAGGGCGATTACGTCGGCGTAGGCGACCCTGTGGGGGAGCTGGCGGATCTCGACCCCCTGGTGGTCAAGGCCAATGTGACCGAGGCGGATGTGGCCAGGCTGTCTCTGGGGCAGAGTGCCACCGCCCGTTTCGTGGATGGCCGCAGTGCCCAGGGTAAGGTGCGCTACATCGCCACCGTCTCCCACGGCGGCACCAACACCTTCGACATTGAGGTGGCGTTTGACAACGCCGATGGCAAGCTGTGGGCGGGCAAGAGCGCCGAACTGGCCCTGCCCCTGGAGAGTCATTACGCCATCAAGGTCAGCCCGGCCCTGCTGGCTCTGGATGAGGCGGGCAACCTGGGGGTGAAGTCGGTGCGGGACGGCCTGGTGCACTTTATCCCTATCCAGGTGGTGATGGCGGACTCCACCGGGGTGTGGACCGGCGGTGTCGGCAGTCAGGTAGAGGTGATCACCCAGGGCCAGGGCTTCGTCCGTGACGGTGACTCGGTCGAGGTGACCTATGAGACGGAGGATGGCGCATGAATACCCTGCTGGCGGGGCTGCTAGGCCGAATCCGTCCGGTGATGATGGTGTTTGTGCTGCTGATTCTGGCGGGATCGGTCACCTATGTACAGATCCCCAAGGAGTCGGAGCCGGACATCACCATACCGATCATCTACGTGTCCATCGTTCACGACGGTATCTCACCGGAGGACGCCGAACGGATGCTGGTGCGTCCCATGGAGACCGAGCTGCGCTCCATCGAGGGGGTGGATGAGATGCGCTCCACCGCCTCTGAGGGACACGCCTCGGTGCAGTTGGAGTTTGAGGCGGGGATGGATCCCAAGGCGGCCCTGGCAGATGTGCGCGACAAGGTGACCCTGGCCAAGGCCAAACTGCCATCGGATACCGAGGAGCCTGAGGTTCATGAGGTGACCATGGCCGAGAGGAATCCGGTACTCACCGTCACCCTGTCCGGACCGGTGCCCGAGCGCACCCTGGTGCAGATTGCCAAACAGCTTAGGGACCGGCTGGAGTCCTTCCCAGAGGTGCTGGAGGTGGAGATCGGCGGAGACCGGGAGGACATCGTCGAGATCCTGGTGGACCCCCTGCTGATGGAGAGCTATCAGCTGGATCAGGACGACATCTTCAGCCTGCTCTCCCGCAACAACCGCCTGGTGCCGGCGGGCACCATGGATACCGGCCATGGTCGTTTCGCGGTCAAGGTCCCTTCGGTGTTCGAGACCATCAAGGATGTGATGGAGATGCCCATCAAGGTGCAGGGGGAGCAGGTGATCACCTTTGGTGACGTGGCCCAGGTGCGTCGCGCCTTCCGCGATCCCAACTCCTACGCCCGCCTCAATGGCCATAAGGCGGTCTCCCTGGAGGTGAAGAAGCGTCCGGGCGAGAACATCATCATCACCGTGGCCAAGGTCAAGGCGTTGATGGAGGCAGCCAAAGAGCAATGGCCCGAAAACCTGGAGGTCACCTTCACCGGGGACAGTTCCGAGGACGTGAAGCAGATGCTCAGCGATCTGCAGAATAACGTGGTGTCCGCCATCCTGCTGGTGGTGATCGTGGTGATCGCCGCCCTGGGTCTGCGCAGTGCCGGCCTGGTCGGGGTTGCCATCCCCGGCTCCTTCCTCACCGGTCTGCTGGTGCTGGCGGTATTTGGCCTGACGGTCAACATGGTGGTGCTTTTTGCCCTGATCATGGCGGTGGGGATGCTGGTGGATGGGGCCATCGTGGTCACCGAATACGCCGATCGCCGCATGACCGACGGCGTGGATCGCAAAGAGGCCTACCTGGAGGCGGCCCAGAGGATGGCCTGGCCCATCATCGCCTCCACCGCCACCACCCTGGCCGCCTTTGCGCCGCTGCTGTTCTGGCCCGGTATCATGGGCGAGTTCATGAAATACCTGCCCATCACCCTGATCGCTACTCTCAGCGCCTCCCTGGTGATGGCCCTGGTGTTCGTGCCTGCCCTGGGCAGCCTGTTGGGCAAGCCTCTGCCGATGACTCCGCGTCAGCGGGAGAATCAGCGGTTGGCGGAGGAGGGGGAGCTCACCACCCTGTCCGGGTTTACCGGCACCTACATCCGTACCCTGGCCGTCGCCATCGCCCACCCCTGGAAGGTGTTGCTGGCGGTGCTGCTGGTGCTGGCCGGTATTGTTGGCAGCTACATCAAGTTCGGGGCTGGCATGGAGTTTTTCCCCGATGTGGAGCCGCCGGGCCTGAATCTCTATGTTCGCGCCTATGGGGACCTCTCCATCGATGAGAAGGACGCCATCATGCACAAGGTGGAGAACCGCCTGCTGGGGATGGAAAGCCTGGAGACCCTCTACAGTCGCACCGGTGGCAATGACAGGGCAGGCTACATCCGCCTCAACCTGCTGGACTGGGATCAGCGGGTCCCCGCCGACAAGGTGATCGAGGAGGTGAATGAGCGCCTGAGCGACCTGGCGGGTGTCGAGTATGAGCTGCGCAAGGATGAGAACGGCCCGCCGACCGGTAAAGCGCTGCAGCTGGAGCTCTCCTCCAAGCTCCCCGGTGCCCTCAACGAGGCGGTGCGCAAGGTTCGTCTCGCCCTGGAAGAGGATGGCCGCTTCATCAACATCGAGGACACCGGTTCCAAGCCGGGCATCGAGTGGCAGCTCAAGGTGGACAGGGATGACGCCGCCCGCTTCGGGGCCGACGCCACCCTGCTGGGCAACACGGTGCAGTTTGTCACCTCCGGTCTGAAGATTGGCGAGTACCGTCCCGATGATGCCGACGATGAGCTGGATATCCGGGTGCGCTTCCCAGAGGAGAAGCGCCATATCCTGAGGCTGGATACCCTGAGGGTGAAGACCCAGTATGGTCAGGTGCCGGTGAGCAACTTTGTCGAGCGGGTGGCGGCGCCCAAGGTGGACTCCATCCGCCGTATCGACGGTCGCCGGGTGATGACGGTCAAGGCGGATATGGCGCCCGGGGTGCTGCTCAATGACGTCTTGCCCGAGTTCCGCGAGCGCCTGGAGACCCTGGGGTTGGACAGCCGGGTCAGTTACAGCTTTACCGGTGAGAATGAGGAGCAGGAGGAGTCTCAGACCTTCCTGGTGAACGCTTTTTTGGTGGCCCTGTTCGTGATGGCCATTATCCTGGTGACCCAGTTCAACAGCTTCTACCAGGCGTTTTTGATCCTCACCGCGGTGCTGCTCTCCACCATGGGGGTGCTGCTGGGGCTGTTGGTGACCGGTAAGCCCTTTGGCATCGTCATGTCCGGCATTGGGGTGATCTCCCTGGCGGGGATCGTGGTGAACAACAACATTGTGCTTATCGACACCTACAACGTGTTGCGCGCCCAGGGGCTGGCGGCCACCGAGGCGATCCTGCGCACCGGCGCTCAGCGTCTGCGCCCGGTGATGCTGACCACCATCACCACCATCCTCGGCCTGATGCCCATGGTGCTGGAGATGAACGTGGATCTGATCAATCGTGCCATCGAGGTGGGGGCACCCTCCACCCAGTGGTGGTCGCAACTGGCGACCGCGGTGGCCGGTGGCCTGGCCTTTGCCACCGTGCTGACCCTGGTGCTGACCCCCAGCCTGCTGGCGCTGCGCGCCCGCAGGCAGGAGCGCAAGGCGCTGCGTCGCTACAAGGCGCAGCAGATGGAGGAGGCGTTATCCCAGGGGTAGCCCTTTGGGGAAGCGGAGAGAGAAAAAAGGCGCCCTGGGGCGCCTTTTTCTATGGCTGAAGGTTACCGGCGAACCCGGCGACCCAGCAGGGGAAGCAGCAGCAGGGTGAACCACCCCAGGCTGCCACTGCCACCACCGCCTCCTCCGCTGGAGGTGCTGCCGCTGCCACTGCCGCCGGAACCACCACTGTTGGGGTCGGTCACGGTAACGGACTTGGTGACCTTGAGGTTGTCACCACCGTCGCTGATGGTCAGTACCACCTGGTAGGTGCCACTTGCGGCATAGGTGTGGCTGGCGCTGGTGCCACTGGCACTGCCGCCGTCACCAAAGTCCCAGGAGAGGGCGCGGTTGGCGCTGCCGCCACTGACGGTGGCGTTGAAGCTGCGGGTCAGCCCGGTGCCGGAGAGGGTAAAATCCCCATCCAGAGCGATGGACACCTGCACCGAGCCATTCAGGGTGATGCTGGCGTCATTGGCGTCGGTGACGGTCAGGCTAATGTCGTAATCGCCGCTGAACTCGTAGCTGTGGCTTGGATTGGCCTGGGTGCTGCTGCTGTCGTCGCCAAAGCTCCACTGGTAGCTGTAGGGGGCTGTGCCGCCAGTGATCTCGGAGCTAAAGGCAACGGTGGCTCCATCGCTGCTGCTGGTAATGCTGCCCGCCAGAGCCGGAGCTCCGTCGGCGCTGACCACAACGGAGCGGCTGCTCTCCAGGACCTGGCCGGACTCATCCAGGGCGGTCAGAGTCAGGGTGTAGGTGCCCTCCGACTGGTAGGTGTGGCTGATGGACGCGGTGTCATAGCTGTTGCCATCGCCGGTCTCCCAGATGTAGCTCACAGTGCCCTGGCCATTTTCTGTGGTTGCCTGGGCACTCAGGGTCAAACCCTGGCTGGAGGTGATCAGGCTGGCGATGTTGAAGCCGCCGCCACTCTTGGTCAGGGCCAGGGTGGCCGTGGCCGAACTGCTGGCCTGCTCGGTGACCGCCATCTTCAGACCCACCTTGGGCAGCACCAGGCCGGATTGCGGCTGACTGGGGGCGCTGTAGTCCTCGGCATCATCAAATTCGGAGATGGGCTCCAGGCTGGGGTCGTTGTAGCCGGCAGTCTGGGGATAACGGCTGAAGGCCGCATCCTTGATCTGGATGGTGGTGCCCTGATTGGGGATCAGCTGCTGATCCGCATCCACCACACCGGTAAAGCCGTAGCCGGCGTGGGTGCCGACGTTGTTGTCGGAGTAGGCGCGGTTGTAGTACCACATCAGCACACCCGGGCTATAGCCGGTGCCGGCCAGGCCGGTGTCATTGCCGCTGAACTGACGCAGCTGCATGAAGTAGCCGTGACCCGCTGCTGGGCGGTAGTTGCTGATGCGGCTGAAACCATCCAGGGTCATGGTCTGGGCGGTCTCGCCGCCGCTCTGCCAGACGGTGTCGGCACCGTTGCTGACCACCAGTTCATCGGCCACAAAGCCGTAGCCCCCCTCGGACTGGTCGGTCACATAGCGCAGAGCTAGGGTAATGCGCTGACCGGCGTAGTCGCTGAGGTCCACCTCGATGGTGACCCAGCCCTCGTCCCCTTCGGCACCCGCCCTGCCGAGAGAGTTGCCGGTGAAGTGAGGGCCCAGTTTGGAGTGATAGGGGTTGTACTCTGTCGAGAGAGTATTGGCGTCAGAAACGGGAGTTCCGTTGACCAGGATCTGGGCGTAATCATAGCCGTTTTCGATCTGCCAGTGGGCCTTGAGGCTCAGCTTGGGGCTGCCCGAGGGCAGGGTCAGGCTGGCTTCGGCGCTGGTGCGGATCTCATGGCCGGCGCCCGAGTAGTACTGGAGCTTGCCGCCGTAGGGGGCGTGGAACGCCTCCAACTGAGCCGGCAGAGGCAGGGTCAGTTGGTTGGTGCCGTCGTGATTGATGGCGCTGACCAGGCTGTGACTGGCCGGGGACTCACCCAGGCTGTTCAGATCGATGTCGGTGTTGTTGATCCAGTTACCGCCGTAACGCTTCTGCAGGTAGTCCCGGGCCCAGGCGCTCATGGAGGAGGGCCTGCTGCCCGCCGGAGTGCCGGTCCAGCTGCCGCCGGACATCAGGGACCACATGCCCACCGGGGAGCCGTGCTCGCTGTATTCGAGGTCGTATTCGTCCGGCAGTCCCAGGTCGTGGCCAAACTCGTGGGTACAGACGCCGGCGGCGGCGTCGATGGGCTGAATGGTGTAGCCAAACACCTTGTAGTCGCTGCCGGGGATCGCCTTGGGCTGGTTGTTTTCGAACACAAAGTAGCGGTGGGACCAGATGGCGTTGTCACCCAGGTAGCCGCCACCGGCCTCTTCGCCGATGCTGGAGTGGAACACCATGATGTGGTCGATGATGCCGTCGGGCTCATTGACGTTGCCATCGCCATCACGGTCGTACTGGTCTTCCTGGTCGAATTCACTCAGGTTCACATCGCCCCGGGCCACCAGCTTGGTGATCGCTTCGAACACCAGATCCGGTACCGCGCTGTCTTTGTCCTCACCCTTATGGGCGCCATAGTGGGCGGCGTTGTTGTCGGCGGTGACCCAGTCGAACACCTTGCCGCTGAAGTCAAAGCTGTCGCCGGATTCCTCGGTGTAGAACTGGCGGGCGGACTGCAGGGTCTGGCCTGTGGGGCCGGGGAAGCCGGTGCTGGAGAACAGCAGCTTGTCGTAGTGACTGGCGGGATAGCCGGGGTAGTACATGCCGGTATCACTGGGCTGCAGGCGATTGTTGTCGTGGGGCAGGTCGGGGAAGTCCACCAAGATTCCCAGGACCTTGACCGCCTTGCCGCTGTCCGCGGCGCTCTGGGATAGGGTCATCGCCTTGACCAGGGGAGATTTGTGATCATGATCCTGGTGTATCGGCGCCAGCGATACCCCCTGCTTCAGGGTCTCTGGATTGAAGGCGCCGGCGGTGTATTGCTTCACCTTGGCGTCGATCTCGGTGCGGCTGTGGGAGTCGTTGATCTCGCCGCGCTTGGCCATCCAGTATTCGATGCGCTCGGGGTTGATCACCCCAGGATCGGCCAGCTGCACCGGCCTCGGGGCGGCGTTCAGGCTGGATGCCAGTCCCGCCGCAACCAGAGCGGTGGTCAGTACACTGATTTTTTGCATATTGTTCCCTAAATGACTTCCTGGGTTCTCGATGACACCTGCAGCGCCACTCCTGGTTTCCCTGATGTTTGTCCCCCCGAGAGTTCGTTGTTTTCGGCGTCTCTTCCCGGTGGGCAATATTGTTAGGCTGGGCCAGCTCGGAGGCCTCACTCCCCCATGCCTCCCTTTTCCCAGCAAAGTGGTGAAAGAGGTCGGCCCAGTCTGGATTCTCACTATTTTGTGGTGGTAATTGCAATTAATTTACTCGTGAGTGAGTCTTAAGTTACGGGAAAACAACAGATTATGCACCGGGCATGACAATTGCTTACATAGCTTGAACCCAAATTGTTTTCAAAAGGAGTTTGTCGATGAACGCGTATTCTGTGCTGGCCACCCTGCCACTGATTTGTGCTCTGCCCGCCTGGGCCGACCCCTGCTATCAGGGACAGGGGCCCAAGGTGGTCAGTGAGGTCCTGGAGCTCGATGGCATCGAAAGCCTGAGGGTGCGGGCCGGGGCGGGTGCCCTGACCATACTGGGCAGTGATGGCAATCGCATTGAGATGGAGGCAGACGCCTACGTGGGGGAAACCACAGAGTATCGCCTGGTGCTGGAGCGTCAGGGGAGTGAGGCGGTGATCCAGGCACTGGTGGACGATGATCGTCAGTGTCGCGGGGAAGGGCACCCCTACATTGACCTGGTGGTCAGGGTCCCTGCCGGGATCAATGTGCACGCCAGCGACGGTTCCGGTGATCTGAAAGTGGCGCGGCTGCAGGCTAACCTGCATCTGGAAGATGGATCCGGCAATGCCGAGATTCTGGGGGTTGGGGGCCGGGCCACCATAGGGGACGGGTCAGGAAACCTGGTGGTTCGTGACATCCAGGGAGAGACCCGCATCGAGGACGGCTCGGGCAACCTGGTGGTCAGCGGCATCGACGGCGACATTCGCATCGAAGATGGCTCCGGCAACCTCAAGGTTCAGGATGTGCAGGGGGACCTGAGGGTGGATGACGGCTCCGGCAACATCACCATCAGCCAGGTGACCGGAACCGTGACCATAGATGACGGGTCCGGCGACATTCTGGTGGAGCAGGCGGGCGACGTGAAGCTGGAGGATACCGGCTCAGGCTCGGTGGAACTCTCCGCCGTGGGCCGGGACCGCCTGAAGTAGCACTGAAGGGCCCTGGTCAGCCCTTCGGGGTCAGGCTGCCCAGCACCGCGGGGCGGATGGCACCGGTAGCCGAGGGCAGGTTGCCGGGCAACCCCTCTATGTGGCGCATCGCCAGCCAGGCGAAGGCCATCCCCTCGACCCATTGCGGAGGCACCCCCAGGGCATCCGTGGTCTGGATGCGGTGCCGAGGCAGTGCCTGGGCCAATTGGCGCACCAGTTGGCTATTGAAGGCGCCGCCACCACACAGGTAGAGATCGCAGTCCGGGCTCAGTGCCCGGATCTCGGCGGCCATGGTTTCCACAGTAAACGCCAGCAGGGTTGCCTGGATGTCTTCCGGCGCCAGGTTCATGAAGGGCTCCAGCTGGTAGTTGAGCCAGGCCTGGTTGAACAGCTCCCGGCCGGTACTCTTGGGCGCGGGCTGGGCAAAATAGGGGTGGCTCATCAGTCGCTTCAGCAGTTCGGGCTGCAGTTGGCCTCTGGCGGCCATGGCACCGTCACGGTCAAAGGGCTGTTGAATGTTCTGTCGTGCCCAGGCATCCATCAGGGTGTTGCCTGGGCCGGTGTCGAATCCCAGCACCGGGCCATCATCACCGGGTAGCCAGGTGATGTTGGCGATGCCGCCAATGTTGACGATGGTCCTCGGTTGGTGATCGCTGAACAGCGACTGGTGGAAGGCGGGCACCAGAGGGGCTCCCTGACCTCCCAGGGCAATATCCTTGCGGCGGAAGTCTGCGACTACGTCGATGCCGGTTTCCACCGCCATGGTGTTGGGATCGCCCAGTTGCAGGCTGAAGCCGTTGAGTCCTTCGGGTTGATGACGCACGGTCTGACCGTGGCTGCCGATGGCGCGGATATCTTTCGGAGCCAGGCCGCTCTTTTTCAGCACCCCGAGCACCGCCTGGGCAAAGGCCCGGCCTACCTGGCGATCCACATGACCCAGCCGGTTTACCTCATCCTCCCCGGTGCTGCACAGCCGGTGCAACTGCTCCAGCAGGTGAGGCTCATATTCGTGGGTGTGGCTGGCCACCATCACCGGGTGACCCTCCTGAAACTCCACCAGTACCGCATCGATGCCGTCCATGCTGGTACCGGACATCAGGCCTATGTATCTGCTCATTGCATTGCCACCATGATCTGCTGACGATGTTTCAGCACCGCAAGCTGTTCCTCGGCGAACTCGAGGAATGCGGCCCTGTCTTTTTTGGCGATGTCCGCCGCTTCCGGCAGCTTCACCTTGCGAGGGTTGCGATGCACCCCATTGACCAGGAACTCGTAGTGCAGGTGGGCGCCGGTCACTCGACCCGTGGCGCCCAGAAGGCCGATGGTCTGACCCTGACGGACCCGCTGCCCCTGCTTCACTTTTCGCTTACTCAGGTGCAGGTATTTGGTTACGTACTTGCCACCATGCTGGATAAACACATAGTTGCCGTTCAGCTTATTGTAGGCGGACTTGGTCACCTTGCCGTCACCGGCGGCCATGATGGGGGTGCCCACCGGGGCCACATAGTCGGTGCCATTGTGCGGGCGTACCCGCTTGGTGACCGGGTGCAGACGACGTGGATTGAAGTTGGAGCTGACGTAGTTGAACTGAACCGGAGCGCGTAGGAAGGCTTTGCGCATCGCCTTGCCTTTGTCGGAGTAGTAGTTGCCGTCACTGTGGCGCACCGCCCGGAAGGTGTCCCCCTGGTTGGTGAATTCCGCTGCCAGGATCTTACCGTCGGCCACATAGTGGCCGTCGATATACTCCTCCTGATAGAGCACGGCGAAGCGGTCGCCTTCGCGAATATCCAGGGCGAAATCGATATCCCAGCCAAAGATCCCCGCCAGGCTCATGATCTGATTGGGGGTCATACCGGCGTTCACTGCGGCGTTCCAGAAGTTGCTGGTGATCACCGCCGACGCGAAGGCGGTGCGAATCTCCACCTCTTTTTCGTCCAGGCGCTCCTGGTACCCCTCTTCGGTGGCCGTGACCATCAGGGTGGTGCGACCGTCGATGGCGTAGCTGAGCTGTTTCAGCTCGCCCTGGTCGTCCCGGCCCAACTGAATCTCCTGGCCCGGCATCACCTTGGTCAGGCGTTTGCCTGCCTGCTCAAGCTGGGTGATGCGATAGAGTTGCTGGGGGCTTAATCCTGCACGGTCGAACAGCCTGGCCAGGCTGTCCCCGGGCTGAACGGTAAAACTGCGCCACTGGAGACCGGGTTCGGCCTCGGCGCTGATCTCGGAGTCGGGCAGCTCCAGGGGAAGCGCCACTCTCTGGTTCAGGGGCAGGGGGGTATAAAACTCGGCGGCCAGCTCGTTGCCGGAGGGGAGCAGTATGCCCACCAGCATCAGCAGCAGGACCGAGGTCAACCCGATCCTGTGGGGGCGCGGCAGCACCTTGATGGTGCCCACAAGGCCGGTCAGGGGTGCAGATTTGCGGCGCTTATTCTCTCTGATCATCTCTTCGTGCTGGTCACTCCCCGTCAACAGAGGGGATTTGGCCGGAACAGCCTAGTCTACACCCTTTCCTTTGTTCTGCCTAACCAGTAACATTGACCTCTTTGTTGAAAGTTGAAACACCGTCGGAGTGGCCTTGATGAGTGAGTTGGAACGGGCACTGGCAGAGATTCGCCGTGGTACCGAAGAGATCCTGGTAGAAGAGGAACTGGTTGAGAAGCTGAAACTGGGCAAGCCCCTGAAGGTGAAGCTGGGCGCGGATCCTACGGCGCCGGATATTCACCTGGGTCATACAGTGATCCTGAACAAGCTGCGTCAGTTTCAGGAGCTGGGCCACGAAGTGATCTTCCTGATCGGTGATTTCACCGGCATGGTGGGTGATCCTTCAGGCAAGAACAGCACCCGTCCTCCGCTGACCGAAGCGCAGGTACTGGCCAATGCCGAAACCTATAAGGAGCAGGTGTTCAAGATCCTGGATCCCGCCAAGACCCGCATTGAGTTCAACTCCCGCTGGTTGGGTGACATGGGAGCGGGTGGCATGCTCAAGTTGGCGGCCAAGCAGACTGTGGCCCGCATGCTCGAGCGTGATGATTTCAAGAAGCGCTACGCCAATGGCCAGTCCATCGCCATCCACGAATTTATGTACCCTCTGCTGCAGGGCTGGGATTCCGTGGCCCTGGAGGCGGATGTGGAGCTGGGCGGTACCGATCAGAAGTTTAACCTGCTGATGGGCCGAGAGCTGCAGAAGGAGGAGGGGCAGCGTCCTCAGACGGTGATCACCATGCCTCTGCTGGTTGGCCTGGATGGCGTCAAGAAGATGTCCAAGTCCGCCAACAACTACATCGGCGTGTCCGATCCGGCCAATGAGATGTTCGGCAAGATCATGTCCATCTCCGATGACCTGATGTGGAACTACTACGAACTGCTCTCCTTCCGCCCCCTGGAGGAGATTGAGCAGCTCAAGGCCGACATGGCGGCCGGTGCCAACCCTCGCGACATCAAGATCGCTCTGGCCAAGGAGATCATCGCCCGATTCCACGATGACGCGGCGGCGGAGGCGGCCCACCAGGACTTCATCCAGCGTTTCCAGAAGAACGCCATCCCGGATGAGATGCCTGAAGTGACCCTGGACGCAGGTGCCGGCATTGCCAACCTGCTGAAGGACGCCAATCTGGTGGGCTCCACCAGTGACGCCATGCGCATGATTCGTCAGGGTGCGGTGAAGATCGACGGTGAGAAGGTGGAGGACACCAAGCTGGTGCCTGCCGCCGGCACCGCGGTGTACCAGGTGGGTAAGCGTAAGTTTGCGCGCATCACCCTGGCCTAAACGCCTCATCTGATGAAAAGCCGCCCCCTGGGGCGGCTTTTTTGGGCTGTGTCTGCGTTAACTGTTGAGGTTCTATAATTAGGGTAACTCTTTGATAGAGAGGGCCCGTTATGGATAGTTC
>NZ_JBLXDO010000026.1:0-56872 GCF_048263965.1 Ferrimonas sp.
GAGTGCGCTTACGCCTTGCTATTGTTGGTTTGCCCATAATAGGTCTCCAATGTGTAAACCTATTTCAGGACGGGACAACAACGACAAGAAAATGGGGCGCTGAAGCGCCCCTTTTTAATCCAGGTTCGGTGACTCGTTACCCTGTGTATTCGAGCAACATCATCCCGAATACTGTGACTGGTCATAGCATCGAATAGCTACTATTCGTTCAATGAATTGAAGCAGTTAGGCAAAAGCCCAATAATGGCGTCCAACACCAAGCGACGGCATAGGAGCCACGCCATGAGGCCCAATCCGGGCAAGCCCATCTTCCTTATCGCCCTGACCGCCATGGCCAGCCTGCTGTTGTGCCTCTACCTTCAGCCCCGTCTCGGCGCCGCCCTTGCCTTGGGCCTGCCCCTGGTCCTGCTGGTACTGGTCAGTTTGGGAATACTGGCACGTCATTTTTCGGCGCCGTCACTACCGCTCCCCGATAACGTCGGCCTCGATTGGAGCATCGCCTACCAGCGGCAGATGACCCTGGTGGTACGCTGGGTCTACCCGGCCATGGGGGTGTTTGTGCTGAGCCTCGCCTTACTGGCGTTGTCTGCCTTCACGGTCAGCGACAGCGGGTTGCCTCTATGCAGGCTTGACGATGACGCTCCGTCGCCGCTGCAGCTGGTGCTGCTGACGACTGCCCTGGGCTCCATCGTTACGGTGATTGCCGCTCTCTATTGCTGGGCCCGGTGTCCCGGCTGTGGGCAACTGCCTCCCGGCTCCGGTGGCAGCACCGGCGGTGTCCCCCTGCACCTTGAGAGCTGTCCCCGCTGCGGTGCCACCCTCTACCGGCCAGGGCAGCCGAATTAGGGCTTGAACAGGCGCTCTGAAGTCACCTTCTCATAGCCCTGGCCATCTGGGTAGCTCACCAGCTCCAGCTGCATCCCCCAGGGTGACAGGAAGTAGACCCAGGTTACCCCGGCATTGGGGCCCTCTGTCATGGTCTTGGGTTCTCCCTGGATCTTGAGGTTATGGCGCTTAAGATAGGCTACCGCCGCATCCATCTCCTCCACATAGAACGCCAGGTGGTGGCCGCCAATATCGCTGTTGCGTGGAACAACCGGATTCTGATCTTCGGCCTTATATTCAAACAGCTCCAGATTGCTGCCATTGCCACAGCGCATCATGTTCAGCACGGTAATCTCGGCCCTGGGGTCCACGTTGAGGTTGTCTGCCATCCAACTGCCCTCCGCATCCTTGAATGGCCCCATTTCGAAGAAGGCGCGGCACCCCATCACCTCGGTAAAGAAGGTGGTGGCCTGCTTCAGATCCGGCACGGTCACACCGAGGTGGTCGGGCCCGCGCATGCCTGGGATCGCCGCCTGGGCCGTGCCCGCGATCAAGGTCAGCAATAGCATCAACTTATTCATAACTCGTCCTCTTAAGCCTCGGTCCCACGAATGGGTTAGCGGATATCGGGGGGCGTTTGCAATCCAGGGAGACGATGCCCGCACCAAGGCCGTTTTGGCTCAGGCTCATTGCCTTCTCCCCGGCCCCCCGAATGAAAGTAGAGCTTAGACTCACGACATGGCGAATATAAGACGGCCATGGTGAATAGCTATAATTCGAAACAGGAATAGGCAATAGATAGAAACGATGCCACTCATACCCCTGTGCGAGTAGATCTGAAGGAGCAGCCTGCACCGCTGCTGGTGGCAGGTTTGTAGCTCTTCTGGAAAACAGACTGGTGTACCCGCTGACATCAAGACGGGTTCCTCATAGAGAGCCCCGGTGCAAGCCGGGGCTGAATCATTGGCAGAGAAGCGATGCCAACCTCTCTGGACGGAGCGGATGGCGAAAACTCTTGGGCGATGCTGGAGCCATACAGATTTCCCGATTCCCTCTTAACGCCAGCCAGGCCTTAGGCAATGCCTACTCCCGCTCGTCCATCGCCACCCGGGCCGGATCCGGCCGGGTCCACTGGCAGCGCTGCCTGGCATCGGACACCACATAGCCGAGCATCACGCCGATGCAGCTCAACCCAATGGCGATGCCTATGGCCGCCTGTGCCTGACTGGCAAAGAGCGCCACCGCCGCACTGGCAGCGAAGCTGATGCTGATCTGGATGCTGTTCTGCAGGCCAGCCCCGGTCGCCGGACACTCCCTCGCCTGCCCAAGGGCACGATTGACCGCGATGGGATAGAGCGCACCATTGGCGGCGGCCAACAAACAGAAAGGCGCCAGCATCGGCCAGATAACGGAGAGGGGCAGCAGGGAGACGACCGTCAACAGCAGCGAGGCAAACCCGAACAGCACCAGCAGCTGCTTCAGTACCCATTCATCTCCCATGCGCTCTACCAGTCGCTTGCCCAGGTAGCCACCGGCCATAAAGGCCAGCGTCTGCGGCAGAAACACCATGGCGATGTCGCCGGCGCCATAACCCATGCCAGTCATCACCTTCGGCAGGCCGGTCAAAAATGCGAAAAAGGCCGCCGAGCCGAAGCTGTAGATCAGAACGTTGCCCAGATAACCGGGGCGTCGAAGCAGCAAGCCAAAATCCGCCGCGATGCTGCCCTGGGAAGCTTGTGGCCTGCGGCCCGGGCGAGCAAGGGTTACCAACAGACACACCAGCCCCATCAGAGCCAGTCCAATGAATATTCCCTGCCAGTCAAACCACCGCATCAGTGCCACCCCAAGTTGCGGTGCCAGTGCCGGGGTCAGCGCCACCAGGGGCATGATGGTGGCAAACAGGCGCTGCGCCTCGCGGTCGCTCTTTTCAGAGATCACCATCGCCTGCCAGATAACCGCGGCAGAGGAGACACCCACCGCCTGCAGGGATCGCAGGGCGAGCAGCTGCCAGATGCTCTGGCTGTAAGCGATGGCCACAGAAGCCAGGGCAAAGAGTGCCAGGCCCGCCAGCAGCGCGTTACGATGGCCCAGTCGGTCTGACACTGCGCCCCAGAGGAGCTGACCTATGGCCAGACCCGCCAGAAATACCGACAGGGAGAGCGCCACCGCCTCCGGGCCACTGCCAAAAAAGTCCTGCATCCGTTCGAAGGCGGGCAGGTACATATCGGTAGCGACAAATCCCAGCATCGACAGGGCTGCCAGGTAGACCATCTCCAGTTTAGTGGTTTTCACAACAAATACCTTTCAACAATTTTCATCGAGCGAGGTGGCGCCAGCCCCATGTATATCATCGCCGAGGATTGTATTTGTCGTAATGAAGAAAATTAAACGATATTATGCTGGGTTATCGTTCAAATATTTTGATTGCTCATGTTTGCCAAAGCCGACCTCGAATTGCTGGATTGCGTCGCCCGCCTGGGCAGTTTTACTGCCGCCGCCGGTCAACTGCACAAAGTGCCCTCCGCCATCAGTTACCGGGTGCGCCAGATGGAGGGGGAGTTGGGGGTCGAACTGTTCCATCGCCTTCCTCGCCGGGTCGAACTGACCGAAGCGGGCCAGCACTTCATCACGCAAGCCAGGGCGATGCTCAGGCAGATGGAGGAGGTAAAAGCCCAGACCCTGAGGGTCGCCAGTGGCTGGCAACAGACCCTGCGTCTGGCCCTGGACAATGTGGTTAAACCCCACAGAATCACTGCTCTGATCCGGGATTTCTATCGCCATTTCGACAACGCCGAACTGGTGATCAGCATGGAGGTGTTCAACGGCGTGTGGGACGCCCTGGCCGAGGGCCGGGCAGAGATCGCCATCGGCGCCACCTCCGCCATTCCCGTGGGCGGAGACTTCGGTTACCTGGACATGGGCGAGATCGACTGGGCCTTCGTGATGGCGGCCCACCACCCCCTGGCTAACACAGAGCACCTCAGTGAAGAGGCCATAGGCCGCTTCCCCGCCATCAGCCTGGAGGACAGTGCCCGCACCCTGCCCAAGCGCAGCAACTGGCAACTGCCCCACCAGCGCCGGCTGATGGTGCCCGACTGGCCCAATGCCATCGCCTGCTTCAGTGAAGGACTGGGGCTGGGCTGCATGCCCCGCCACTATGCCGAACCTCTGATTGGCAGAGGGATCCTGGTGGAAAAAGAGCTGCCAACCCCCCGCAACCCCAGCCACTGCTGCCTGGCCTGGCGCAAGGATCAGTCCAACGCCCTGCTGGCCTGGGTACTGGATTATCTGGGTGAGGACCGAGAGCAACTAAACCGGGAGTGGCTGAACTGACCCCCTCGGAAAAACCAGCTTACACAATTTTTCCTGTTTCCTTTTTCGTGAGATTCGGCACTTTTCACCAATAAATCCCGGGTGTTAATCACAGCTTAAATAGCTGAATCCGGTTTGTTGGTCAGCTGTTCCCCGCCGGCTTCCCCGGCGGTTTTTCACCTCCCCTCCCCTGTGGTATCTTGCCCGCGCTACACCACCCCGCCGCACCAAACTCATAACCAAAGCGGCCGTGGGATTCACCCTTAAGAAGGATACAGCCCGTGCCATTTCGCTCCCTTATCCTGGGTCTGTGGTTGATCGCCACCACAGCCCTGGCCGCCGACCCCTTGCTGGTCGCCGGTGACAAGTTCCGCCAGCTCGAAGAGTTGTTGCCCACCCCCAACAGCTACCGGACCGCCTCCGGCGCCCCAGGCCACCAGTACTGGCAGCAACAGGCGGATTACCACATCGACGTGACTCTGGATGACGCCAACCAGAGCCTGTCCGCCAAAGAGGTGATCACCTACACCAACAACTCTCCGGACAGCCTGCGCTACCTGTGGCTGCAACTGGATGCCAACCGCTTCCGCCAGGACTCCATGGCCAACCGGATGCGCACCGTGTCTGTGGCCGACGAGGGAGACAAGGCCAACCGCATCGACATGGGCAGCTACCGCCGGGAACTGATGACCCAGGTCCACCCCTCTGGCATCAATCTGACCCAGGTCAGCGGCAAGGACGGTCAGCCCCTGAAGTACACCCTGGTGGATACCCTGATGCGGGTGGACCTGCCCACAACACTGAAGCCCGGGCAGAGCTTCGACCTCACCATTGGCTGGCAGTACAACATCCACGAGCAGAAAGCCCTGGGCGGGCGCTCCGGCTATGAGTACTTCGAACGGGACGACAACTATCTGTACGAGATCGCCCAGTGGTTCCCCCGGATGGCGGTCTACAGCGACGCCCATGGCTGGCACAACAAGCCCTTCCTGCGCCATGGGGAGTTCACCCTGGAGTTTGGCGACTACGAGGTGAACATCACCGTGCCCGCCGACCATGTGGTCACCGCCACCGGCACCCTGACCAACCCAGACGAAGTGCTGACCCGCACCCAGCGCCAACGCCTGGAGCAGGCCAGAGAGGCGGACAAACCGGTGTATATCATCACCAAGGCCGAGGCCCTGGAGAACGAAAAGCGCCGCAGCAAGGGCACCAAGACCTGGCGCTTCAAGGCGGACGCGGTGCGTGACTTTGCCTGGGCCTCCTCCCGCAAGTTCCTGTGGGATGCCCAGGGCTACCAGAAGGGCGGCACCGACACCCTGGCCATGTCCTTCTACCCCGAGGAAGCGACGCCACTGTGGGACAAGTACTCCACCGCCGCCATCGTCCACACCATCGACGTCTACAACAGCTACAGCTTCGACTACCCCTACCCGGTGGCGATCTCGGTCAACGGCCCCGTGGGCGGTATGGAGTACCCCATGCTCTCCTTCAACGGCCCGCGCCCTGAGATCAACAAGGAGGATCGCAGCGACCGCACCTGGTCCAGACGCACCAAGTACGGCCTGATCACCGTGATCATCCATGAGGTGGGCCACAACTACTTCCCGATGATCGTCAACTCCGATGAACGCCAGTGGACCTGGATGGATGAGGGGCTCAACACCTTCGTTCAGTACCTGGCCCAACAGGCCTGGGAGGAGGAGTACCCCTCCAAGGGCGGCGAACCCCAGGAGATCGTCTCCTACATGAAGAGTGAGGGTCAGGTGCCAATCATGACCAACTCCGAGTCAATTCTGCAGTTTGGCAACAACGCCTATGCCAAGCCTGCCACCGCCCTGAACATCCTGCGGGAAACCATCCTGGGGCGTGATCTGTTCGATTTCGCCTTCAGGGAATACGCCGAGCGCTGGAAGTTCAAGCGCCCGATGCCCGCAGACTTCTTCCGCACCATGGAAGACGCCTCCGGTATCGACCTGGACTGGTTCTGGCGAGGCTGGTTCTACACCACGGATCACGTCGACATCAGCATCGACCGGGTGCGTCATTTCACGGTGAACACCAAGGATCCCGACATCGAGTCCCAATGGCGGCGCCAGCAACATCAGGAGAAACCGGAAACCATCACCGAGCTGCGCAACCAGGGGATGCCTCGCTTCATCGACGGCAAACCCGAGCAGCAGGACTTCTACAACGAGCATGACCAGTTCACCGCCACCAACAAGGACCGCAACGACTACGCTAAGATGCTGGCCAAACTGGAGCCGTTCGAACGGGAGCTGCTGCAGGACGATCACAACGTCTACCTGCTGGACTTCTCCAACCTGGGTGGCCTGGTGATGCCCATCATCCTGGAGCTCAGCTACGACGACGGCACACAGGAGTCGCTCTCCCTGCCCGCTGAAATCTGGGTGAAGAACGCTCAAAAAGTGACGAAGATGCTGGTACGGCCCCAGGAGAAAAGGCTAACCTCTGTGGTGGTTGACCCCCATTGGCAAACCGCCGACACCAATGTGGACAACAACCATTATCCGAGACAGATCCTGCCCTCCAGGCTGGAGCTGTTTAAGGAGAAAAAGAAGAAGAACATGATGCAGAAGTACGCCGAACCTCTGAAGGAGGACGGAAAGGAGACCCAATGAGACTCTGGCTTCTGGTCCTGGCGCTGCTCAGCGGCGGCGCCTGGGCCCACAATTTCCACTTTGGATTGACCGAAATGGCCTTGAGCCGCAACGGTCAGTCCCTGGAGATCATCCACCGCTACAGTGCCCGGGATATGGGGCGAGCCCTGGAGCTTCCTGCCAGCAAGGGCTTTGCCGATGCCGAGCTGCAGTTGGAGCAGTACCTGAATCAGCACTTCAGGCTGGAGACCGATACCGGGCTGCAGCTGGAACCTAACTGGGTGGGCATCGACCCCACGGTAAAGGATATCCTCATCTATCAGGAACTGCCCATCGGCGAATACCGGGGACACCCACTGACCATCACCCTGACCCTGCTGCAGGAGGTGGAACCCAGTCAGGTGAATACCCTGAACCTTCAGGATTTCCGCCAGACCCAGAGCTGGCAGCTCAACCGGGCCCAGCCTTCGGTGACCCTGACCCTGCCTTAGGCGCTGTTGAACCAAGCACAACCACTGGACCTGACGCCAGGCGGCCGGCATTCATCAGCCGGGCGCCTTGACCCTGGCCATCAGCAGGGCATCCACATAGCGGCCGTCCCGGAAGGCATACTCCCGGGCAGTCCCCTCCACCTCGAAGCCGTGCTTACGGTAGAGTGCCTGCGCCGCCTCATTGTCGCTGTACACCTCAAGCTCGATGCGCCTTAACGCCAGCCAGTTGTCCGCCAACTCCAGCAGCGCCGCCAGCAGCGCTGCCCCCACGCCCTGGCCATGGAATTCGGGGTGCACCGCCATGCCGATGTTGGCCACATGACGACGCCTGGGCGAGGTAGCCAGCTCCAGCCCACCGTTGGCCACCACCCTGCCCTGCATTTCAACCACCAGCACATGGATGTTGTCCGGCTTGCTGGTCAGCCGTTCACGCCACATCTGCTCGGTGGGATGGGGCATCTGCAGGGTATTACCAAAGCACTCCGGCTGAGCCATGGTCTGGGTAATGTCGGCGGCGTCCTCAGGACGGGGGGCGCGAATGAGCATACTGTCTCCCTGTTCTATGTCGTTGAAATTCTGTGGGAACCTATCTTTTTCTCACGATTCCAGGGCTTTGGCAACCGCCGCCTTGGCGTGTATCTCTGTGGTATCGAACAGGGGAACCTTGGTGTCCCTGTCGCTGATTAGAAGGCCGATCTCGGTGCAGCCGAGGATCACCCCCTGTGCCCCCTCTGACGCCAACCGGTCGATCACCTCCAGGTACCTCCGGCGGGATAGGGACTCCACCTTGCCCAGGCACAGTTCCTGGTAGATCACCCGGTCGACCATGGCCCGCCCCGCATCGTCGGGTACCAGCACCCGGATACCCCGGGCCTCCAGACGCTCCTTGTAGAAGGCCTGCTCCATGGTAAAGCGCGTCCCCAGCAACCCGACACAGCTTATCCCCGATTTCAACAGCGCATCGGCGGTGGCATCGGCGATATGCAGCAGAGGGATCGTCACCGCCTCGATGACCTGAGCCGCCACCTTATGCATGGTATTGGTGGCAATCACCACGAAATCGGCGCCTGCAGATTGCAACGCCACCGCCGCCTTAGTCAGAAGCTCTGCCGATTTCTGCCAGTCGCCGAGGCGCTGCAGGGCTTCAATCTCGGCGAAATCCACACTGTAGAGCACCAGCTTGGCGCTGTGCAGCCCGCCCAGGGCAGCCGCCACTCCCCGGTTTATCTGCTGATAGTAACTGACGCTGGATTCCCAGCTCATGCCGCCTATGATGCCAATGGTTTTCATATCCCCTCGCTTGCTCCTCATTACCAGGTGCGATCCTGATTAGCCGCAAAGCCAACTGTGAGCTTGGACGGAATTGCTCCCCCACTCTCCCTTTCTCTCCAGCAACGAGAAATAGTCAACAATTCTGTTAATTTTCAGACAGAAAGCTTAACAGCCAGGGAGAGAATTGAGTATGATTTATCCAGCGTCTCTCGGAGGGATACCATGAGAATTGCACTCGTCATATTGATGTTGGCCGCCTCCCTGCCGGCCTGGGCCAGGCACGCCTACCCCAAGTTCTACTTTCAGGTAGACCATATCCGCTCCTTCGAATATGCCATCTCTGGCAACCACTGGTACCCGCCGACGGCAGACAACCGACACGTCTTACAGGGTGTAATGGCCCTCAACACCACAGAGGATCAGCGACAGCTGGTGAGGGATCTCATCCGGGACCCCAATCTGGAGAGAGGCCTGCGTCGATTGGGCGGCGAGCTGAGCTGCCTGGTCTACCGTTACCTGGCGAAAGAGGGGGAGCGACCGCTGTGTTTCGACGCCGCCCCCAGCGACCACCGCCGTAAACAGACCACCCCGTTTTTCGACCGAAACGGCCCCTACCATCAGGCTCCTCTGGAGCTGACCTACCCGGAGCAGGCCTCCGCCTATCTCACCTACCGGTTCCGGATGACCGTCCCTTCGGGCAGCCGCTATGACCTGGATAATCCCTTCTACCCCATTCACAGGCTGGGGTACGGCATGGGTGGCAACAACAGTGATGCCCTGATTGTGACGGTGTTCCTCGAGGTGCTAACCGAAAACGAGAGCGGACTCTGGCAGCCAGTCACTCTCAGCCATACCCAGATCCCCCTCTATCTGCACCTGCCCTCCCAGAGGGCCATAGGTAAAAGCGGCAGCCTCAGAGCCGCCTTCGATCTGGGCAGCAAAGAGGTACGACTCCTGGATTACACCGGCCAACGCTGGTGATCAACTGAAAGAGGCCCCTGGAGTAATTGGTCATTCCGGGGCCTGACAACTCAAACGATATCTAACAAAAACCCTTCCCAAATACCCTATATACGATTGATATCAAATTTATCCCCAAGGGTTCCTCTGGCCACCTGACGTTAAATTTTCGTTAAATCTCGAGGGTGGGCGCCCAAATAGAAACCATGAACGCTTGATATAAAACCTTAAAGCGAACGGTCATCACCCCTTGGATTGGTACAACCAAAACAACTGGCATAGTCATGCCTCGGGTTAAGCCAGACTCTGAAACCTGAACAATTAATTTCAACTATAAGCACCCGGCGGTCAATATTTAGCCTCAAACCTACTTTAACCTGGTAGATGTTATTTTATTTTCACTACAGCTCGTTGCATTTTCCCTTTCGGTCCATCCGACACCAAAAACAATACATATAGTTGTTTTTAATAAACTTAACATTATTCAAACCGTAACCCCCTGGTGTTTTTATCACCAAAAAAGAAGCTCAAAAGCAGATTTCAAGTCACCAGACGATTTGAGCTCTACCCTAACACTTTGTTAGCATTGCCCCGCATTACAACTAAAACATCTCATCAATTGGTTTGATTTCAAACCTAACAGAGAGGATTAATGAGTAACCCCATAGATAAGTACAGTATCGACAATACTGACTATACCGTTGGCCAAGACAACATTCAGAAGTGGGGGTTTGATGTCCATAACCCTGTTTTCGGCATCAGTGCCGGCCTGATTCTTCTTTTCCTGGCAGCCATCCTGATCAGCGATGCCGCCACCGCCAAAGCCGCCCTCGACGGCATCAAGTGGAAAATCATAAACAACTTCGACGCCCTCTTTATGTGGTCGGCTAACCTGTTCCTGATTTTCTGTTTATGGCTGATGGTGAGCCCATACGGCCGCATCCGCCTCGGCGGTGCCGACGCCCGTCCCGAGCACTCCAACCTGTCCTGGATGGCGATGCTGTTTGCCGCCGGTATGGGCATCGGCCTGATGTTCTGGGGCGTTGCCGAGCCGGTTGCCTACTTCACCGGCTGGTACGAGACGCCGCTGGGCGTCGAAGCCAACTCTCCGGAAGCGGTCAGGGTTGCCATGGGCGCCACCATATTCCACTGGGGCCTGCACCCTTGGGCGATGTACGCCGTTGTCGCCCTGTCCCTGGCTTTCTTCGCCTTCAACAAGGGACTGCCCCTGTCGATCCGCTCCATCTTCTACCCCATTCTGGGGGACAAGACCTGGGGCTGGTTTGGCCACGCCATCGACATCATGGCGGTGCTGGCGACCCTGTTTGGCCTGGCGACCTCCCTGGGCCTGGGTGCCCAACAGGCTACCAGCGGCATCAATCACGTGTTCGGCACCGAAGGCGGCATCGGCATGCAGGTTGGTGTCATCGCCTTTGTCACCGGACTGGCGGTCGTTTCCGTGGTCCGGGGCATCGAAGGCGGCGTCAAGGTACTGAGTAACGTCAATATGCTGGTGGCTCTGGCTCTGCTGGTGTTCGTGACTCTGGTGGGCGCCGCCGTCGCCTTCGGCAATCTGGGACAAACCCTGCTTGGCTATGCCGAAAACCTGATCCCCCTGAGCAACCCCCACGGTCGTGAAGATGAAGCCTGGATGCACGGCTGGACCGTGTTCTACTGGGCCTGGTGGATCTCCTGGTCTCCTTTTGTTGGCATGTTCATCGCTCGAGTTTCCAAGGGTCGCACCGTGCGTGAGTTCCTGATTGCGGTGATGTTTATCCCCACGTCAGTGTGCATCATCTGGATGTCGGTATTTGGCGGCATCGCCATTGACCAGATCATCAACAAGGTGGGCGAACTGGGCACCAATGGTCTGTCGGACATCACCCTGGCCCTGTTCTACACCTACGATGCCCTGCCCTGGAGTACCTTCCTGTCGGTGATCTCTATCGTGCTGATCATGGTGTTCTTCATCACCTCTTCCGATTCCGGCTCCCTGGTGATCGACAGCATCACCGCCGGCGGAAAAGTGGATGCCCCTGTGCCCCAGCGCATCTTCTGGGCCACCATCGAGGGCGCCATTGCCGCTACCCTGCTGTGGATCGGCGGCACCGAAGCGATTCAGGCCCTGCAGGCGGGCACCATCTCCACCGCCCTGCCCTTTACCTTTATCCTGCTGATGATGTGCGTCAGCCTGGTCAAAGGCATGAAGACCGAGCCAAGAGGGTAACCTCACACTCCGGTTCCAAGGGGCGCTGCGGCGCCCCTTTTTATTAACCAACACCGTAACACCAGACAAAAAAAGCCCCGCCAATGGGCGGGGCTGCATGCGGTTAACTCCTGGCTTAGAAGTAATAGCCGAAGTTGATGTTCACCCGCTTGTTGGTGTCACCGCTGCCCACCAGGGTGCCGCCGATAAAGGGCTGATTCTCAGCGACAACAAAGTCCACGTAGGTGTAGAGCGCACCGGCACTGATCGCCATACCGGTCACGTTCATGAAGGTATCGTCCAGTTCGCCCGGCTTGTCGGTCATCAGGGAGTAGTCGTTGTAGAAGGTCAGGTTGGTGACCGGGCCCATCTTCACCGGCAGACTGTAAGCGATGTTGGCGGTGTAGGTGATCGCTTCTGCGGGAATGGAGTCGTAGAAGGCGTAGGCACCAACCACCATCTGCTCTACGTCCATGCCATCGATATCATACTCGTAGTCAGACGCCTGAAGCTGAAGGTTCCAGGCACCGTAGTTGATGACGCCGTGCACCGCCGCAGCCCAGTGGTCGCCGTCCATGCCGCCATCCACTTCCAGCTCACCAAACTGACCGGACAGGCCCAGTTCTACTGAGCCGCCATCCAACTCCAGGGTATGGGCGTAACGAAGGTTGAAGGTGTTGGTTTCCCCCACCTCCAGGCTCGGTGCATCGTAGGTGCCTTCGCCCTCCAGACGCACCCCAAGCACGTCATAGGAATATCGATCGCTGCGCTCAGACACATAACCATCGATGCCGCCCTGCTCATCGTTCTTGTAGAACGCCACATCCAGTCGATTTCGTTTGGACTCAAACTTATAGTTCAGGCCCATGTCATAGTCATCTTCCAGACCAGTGTAAAAATTTGAGCTGAAGAAGAAGCTGTGAGAAGCGTAAGGCAGGATACCGAAAGGCACCTGGGTGACACCGATCTGACCGCTCTGGGTGTCGCTGAAATCATACCCAACCCAGGCGTGATGCAGCACATCCATGTATTGGTACCAACGGTACTGAGCGGAAAGCGTCAGGTCACCAATCTTGCCATTGGCATCTAACCTGAATACATCAAAATCGAAGTCTCCGCCCCTGTCGCTGTTGTCATCGCTATAATCTTCATAGCTATACTGGAATCGAGCCGCCCCTCCCAGGGTAATGCCTCCCTCATCCTTCTCCTGCTCTACCGCTTGCTGACGCTTCTCCAACTCATCGATTCGCTGCTTGAGCTCTTCGATTTCACTGGTTTGAGCAGCCGCCGCGGCAGAGAAAATCATACCGATGACAATGGCCAGTTTGGTTTTCATTACAACGCATCCTAATTGAAATTATGAATGTTCCAAAACAGACGCCCCGAACCACATTTCTGCAACCGCCGGGACGCAACAACGTTACATGTTAACGAACCAATCATTTGATCTCAAACCAATGCGCTGATTTCAGGTACAAAAAAGGGCGGCTTACGCCGCCCTTTTATGGGAATCCTGGTTTACTTCACTGTATCCGGTGAGGCGATATCCAGCAGAGGCGCAGCATCCAGGGTTTCTGCATCCATCATATAGGCAACACGCTGCATGGAAGAGAGAATCTGGGTCTTCTCCCAATCATTAAGGTTCTCGAAGCGATCGATGAACTTCTCATGCAGAAGTGGCGGCGCCGAGGCCAGGACCCGGCTTCCCTCCTCGGTGAGTCTGGCATTGACGATTCGCTTGTCCGTCTGACTGCGGACCCGCTCAATCAGCCCACGATCCTGCAGTCGATTCAAGATGGTGGTGACCGTTGCCGGGCTCAGGGAAACGTCATTAGAGAGACGGCGCACCGTCACATCCCCAAGGGTATCAATGGCTCTCAGCACCATGACCTGGGGAATGGTCAGCCCGCAGGCTTTGATCATTCTCTTAGACTGCAGGTCGGTCGCCCGGATGATGCGCCGAAGTGCCACGAGCACCTCAGGCCAGTATTGTGCCTCAGGCATGTTCTTCCTATACAAAATTCAACAAATAATTGCCGAGTATATTCACCCTCGAGCTTTAGGCAACTAACTTATTGCTGTTAATTGAAATTACCCTTGCATCACCAGGCAAGGGCCCAGGTAACCGCCTCACGCCATCCTAAAGGATGAACAGGCCGGACCAAAAGCCCGGCCCCACCTACCCTTCGTCGTAGGGGTTGGCCAAGGTGGCCTTCATGGAGTATCCCGCGGCAAAGGTTTCCATATCGTAGGTGACCGCATTGAGGGTGCCAGTCACCCATACCGCATCCCAGACTATGTCCTGGGGCAAGCCTTCAGGATAGTTTACATAGACGATCTGGTTGGTCGGTGGCGGAGGCACATGGATGCAGGCGCCATAGTAAGGCACCAGCAGGAACTCGGTAACCCTGTTCTCATCCCCCTCCAGGGGCACCACGAACCCGGCCAGTCGCACCTCCTTGCCGTTCAGCGCTTCCACCACCTTTCCGTAAGTCTGCACCCAGTCGATGGGGACACTCTCATCGGCAAACATGGGGTGGATGGCATTGGAAGGCGGAGGTAAGGGGTTATCTCGCTCCTCTGCCGGGATCAGATCCTCCCACTCCAGCACCTTAACCTCGGCACTGACCATCTGGGATACCAGGGCCAGGACAGCCAACAACAGATATCGCATTTTCATTTTTCTCTCCTTACAATCTTTGGGTCAGGCCATCACTGAGGGTATGGCGATAGGCTCGCCAGGCGGGTACGATCCCGGCCAGGGTGCCGGCCAATTGTACCGCCCCCATCATCCACAGCACCGAATCCGCTGGCATGCCCAGGCTCAGCTCAAGACCATACTGACTCCTAGCCCAGGGCGCCAGCACCAGCACACTGAGCTGAGCCAACAGATAACCGAACAGGGTTCCAATCAGGCTCAGCAGCGCCGCCTCTCCCCACAACAATAGGAAGATGTGTCTGGGCCCGGCCCCCATGGCCCTCAAGATGGCCATCTCACGGCGTCGCTCCCCCAGACTCGCCAGCAAGGTGGTCAACATGCCGGTCAGCCCGACCGCCACCACAAAGCCAGAAACGATGGCCAGGGCGCGCTCACCTTGCGACAGCAGCGCCCACAGCTGGGACAGGGCCATACCGGGCAGAATGGCGGACAAAGGTTCAGAGCGGTTGGTATTGATGGCCCGCTGTACCCCAAGCAGCCTCAGCTTACTCTCCAGCCCCACCAGGAAGGCAGTGATGGTCTTAGGGGTCAGATCATACTGCCCCACCTGGTCACCACTGACCGCATAGCGCCGGCCGCCCCCCTGCCATCCCAGGTGTATCGCTTCGATGGCCTCCAGGGACACATGCAGGCTCCGGTCTACCGGGGTGCCGGTTGGCGCCAGGATTCCCACGACGGTAAAGGGCATCTCATCGTGTTTGGAGAAGCTGACCGACGCGCCGGCGCCATGGGAGAGCACCAGCTGATCTTCAAGCTGATAGCCCAGCTTACTGGCCACCTCGGCACCCAGGACCACATCGAACAGCCCCTCAAACGGGCCGCCCTCGGACAAGGCCAGGGACTGCCCCTTGCCGTAGCGGTAGTGGCGGAAATAATCGAGGTTGGTGCCCACCACCCGGTACCCCTTGTGGGAATCCCCCAAGGCCAGAGGAATGGTCCAGGCCACCCCCTTGGTGCCCGCCAGCCTCCGGTAGGTGTCATAGCCGATATTATTGGTGGCATCCCCGAGCCGGAACACCGAGTAGAGCAGCAGGTTGATGCTGCCGCTGCGCGCACCCACCACCAGGTCGGTGCCTGAGATGGTGTTGGCGAAACTCTGCCTGGCCTGGGTCCTGACCATCTCTACCCCAATAAACAGGGCCACGGAGAGGGCGATCACCGCCAGGGTCAGGCCGACGCTGGTACGCCGGTTGGCCATGCTGCGTGTCATCAGGCTCAACATGGCAGCACCTCGGTTCCAAGCTGATTGACCACCAACTGATAACCCCGCTCCACCACCTCGGCCAATGCCGGGTCATGACTGACCAGAAGCAGGGCCGAGCCTGACTGAGCGCACTGCTGCGTCAGCAACGACAGGAAGCTGTCTCTGGCCTTGGGATCCAGGGCTGAGGTGGGCTCATCCGCCAGAATCAGGCCCGGCGATCCAATCAGCGCCCTGGCGACCGCCACTCGCTGCTGCTGCCCCACGGACAACTGAGTCACAGGCTGACGATGCAGGCTCTCATCCAGCTCCATGGCGGTGAGCAACCGGCGGGCTTCTTTGGTGGGATTGCCGACTCTGCACCGGCGCTCCTTAGAAAACTTCAGTGGCATCAGCACGTTCTCTTCCACATTCAGGTAGGGAAGCAGGTTGAACTGCTGAAAGATGATCCCCATGGACTCCGCCCGCAGGCGATCCCGGCCCACCGCAGACAGGTCCGAGAGTTCCGCCCCCTCCAGCTTGAGCCGTCCCTGATAACCGGACAGTACGCCACTGATCAGGTTGAGCAGGGTAGACTTGCCGCTGCCTGACGGCCCCTGCAGCAACACCCTCTCCCCGGCGTTCAGTGCCAGCTCATCGACCCTGAGCTCTCGCCCTGAGCCTGACCAGCGGTAGCTCAGGCCCTCTATGGCCAATTGTGTCATGGCGCCCCCTACCAGCTTAGGGTGGTGTGTTGGCGATCGAGCTGGCCTCCACCACTGTCTTGCGCCGTCAGGCGTTGAACCGTCAACGAGTGCAGCTCAGGAAACTGGGCAAACAATCCCACCTCCAGCTGATTCAGGGCCGAGGGGGCCTCACAGCGCCACTGCCAGCTGACCTCCAACTCCATATGACCATGCTCCGAAGGGTTATCCAGCCCTTCAGGCCGGCTCAGGTTGACCCCATCAGGGCGGCATTGAGCCGGGTCGTTCAAGCTGAACAAGGCGTGCCCCTGCTCCAGCCGAGTCATCACCTGCTCCACCTTAGCCCACTGGCTCTCATCGGCCGGTGCATGCTCAAAGCCCCACAGAGAGTGGGTATCCACCTCCAGGCTGACCTGCACCAGGTGCTGGTCCTGGACCAGGGTCAACAGACCTGCCCCATGCAGGTGGGCCTGATGCTCCTCAAATTCATGATGATGGTGACCTTCAGGGTCCGACGCCAGAGCACTCACCGGCAGCTGAAATAAGCCAATCAGCAGAGCGAACTGCCCCAGCACTGTTTTGCTTCGCATAGAGAAACTCCGTCTATGAATCGTTAAAAAGGGTGAATTCATGACAGAGCAATCGGTGGATCGCGGTTGCCCCTGTTCTGAAGTGCAAGCTGAGGCAGCACACGACGCTGAGATGCCCCCTCAGCCAGACCGGGGACCGAAGCGGGCCAGGTAACCGCGGTAAGGCCGGCAGCCTGAAACCAGAGATCAATCAGCAGGGCGTGGGCACAGGGCGCGCCAGCCTCATGATGATGCATCGCCTCCTCCAGCCCTTGGCTGGCCAGCACCGACAGGTTGACCGTCCAAATCATAAGAACCAGGGCTAGGGCCTGCAGCGGTTTGGCGAACATGGGCATAGCAGCTCGAGGCACTTGGGGGAAAACTGACATAAAAAGAGATCTATACCATCCATGGACGTTCAGCAACAGTTGATAGTTGTAACCGAAGGCAACAGATGACCCGACTTGCCAATAATGGACCTCATCCCGCTCCAAAATCGCCCACTTTTGACTAAATGACTGTTCTAATCCGCTTTTCTCTTACTTTAAATGTGGATTTACATTGTTGCGAATCGTGATCATTCTCATTTGCATCTAGTCATCACCTGAGTAATATGGCGCAGTTTCTTAACCACTCATTAAGGTTGTATTCAATGCATAAGTCCTACCTGGCCCTCTGCGTCGCCCTTGCCCTTCCCGCCACTGCCATCGCTGAAACCGGCTCCTCACCCGAGGAAAACATCGAAAGAATCGTCGTCACAGGCAGCCGAATCATCGAGAGCATTGATGAAGTGCCTGCGTCGATCACCATAGTGACGGCTGAGCAGTTACAGGATGATCTGCAGGTCAGTTCGGAGCTGCAGAACATGCTCGCGATACGGGTTCCGGGCATGGCTCCCTCCACTGGCAGCACCAGTAACTTTGGCCAGACCCTGAGGGGACGTTCCGCCCTGGTGATGATAGACGGCGTGCCCCAATCTACCCCCTTACGCAATGGCGGCCTGGGTATCCGCACCCTGGATCCTTCCGTCATCGAGCGAATCGAGGTCATCAAAGGCGCCACCTCCATCTATGGCAACGGCGCCGCCGGTGGCATCATCAACTACATCACCAAGAAGCCCGGTAAGGAGAACCAGGTTGAACTCGGCCTCTCCAGCCGGGCCAGCCTGGTGAAGCTGGAAGACAGCCAGGGGTTCAGGCTGGAGGGCGGTCTGAGTGGCTCCGTGGACGATTTCAGCTACGTTCTGTCAGCAGTGAGAGAGGAAAACGGGGTACAAAGGGACGCAGAGGGAGACATCATCGGGACCAAGTATGGCATCTCAGACAGCGTCGCCAACAACTACTTTGCCAAGCTGGGTTATCAGTTGGACGACGACAAGGTGATGCGGCTGACCTACAACTACTATGAGTCCCAGATCGACGCGGATCTGGTCGATGTCGTGGGGGACATAAACGCCGGTGAGAAAACCTACGCCATCAAGAACACCACAGGAACCCCCAACCCGGGGGAGCCCCAGGGTCCCCGTGGCAACCACAACGTCATGCTTCAATACAGTGATCTCGAGGTATTCACCAACACGGAGATGACCGTCGATGGCTACTGGCAAAAGATTGAAAACGTCTTTTTCTACTCCCCGGTGCTCTCCAATCCGGAAGAGGGTTACGCCGGTGGTCAGTCTTACATCAAGTCGGAAAAGAGCGGCTTTCGGGCAACCTTCAACAGCCAGCTGGAATGGGACGGTGTCGAGGGAACCTTCATCTACGGCGCCGATCTGCTAAACGACGTGACCTCCCAGCCCCTGGTCGATGATCGCATCTGGGTGCCTGAAATGGACATGAACAACCTGGCGTTCTTCCTGCAGACCAAATGGATCGTCGCCGATGACTGGGTGGTCAAGGCGGGGGTACGTAAAGAGAGCATCGACCTGGATGTGGGTGACTATCAGACCCTGAAGCTGTGCCGCAGTGCCGACGTCTGTTCCATCCCAATGGATGTCACCGGAGGCAAACTCGAATACAGGGCCACCACCTACAACTTTGGCCTGAGATACCTGGCTGATGAACGCTTCTCCCCCTTCGCCAACTACTCCCAGGGAGCAGACATCTCGGACATTGGCCGACTGCTTCGCACCGCCACCGTGTCTGACATCAATGACATCCGAACCGAAGCGTCCATCATCGACAACTACGAGCTGGGCTTCAGCAGCCAGTTTGACGATCTGCTGTTCAGCTTCGCCGCCTATCGAAGCACCTCAGAACTCGGAACCTCCAATAAGTTTGATCCCAATACGGGTGTCTACATGCCAGTTCGAGCCCCGCAAAAGATCTGGGGCTACGAAGCCAGCCTGGACTACAGGGTCAATGGCGCCCTTTCCCTAGGAGGCACCTACAGCTGGGTTGAGGGCAAAGACACAGACAATGATACCTATCTGGGGGCCCGTCAGGTTTCGGCGCCCAAGATAACCGCCTATCTGGACTGGGCACCGGTCGACAACGCCAAGATCTCCTTAACCTACTTGCACGTCGGAGACCGAGAGCGGTTTGAGCCTGTCGATGGAAAATATGTCGGCGATCAGGCGCCGGTCAACAGCTATGACGTGGTCAACCTCAGCGCACGTTACCAACTGGCGAACTGGGAGATGTTTGCGGGGGTCGAAAACCTGTTCAATGAAGACTACTACCCCGCCACCTCCCAGGCCTTTACCTATGGGGGCTACAACACCAAAGGACTGGGAACAACTCTGAACCTGGGGGCCAAAGTTCGCTTCTGAAGCTGGGGTCACGCCAGATCAGGCGAGAGGCGCTGAAGCGCCTCTTTTTCTGCCTGTCACCTCGGGGAGAGGTTGGAGCTAACTGACTGGAGATCCTATGCTATCTGAGTGATCGCCGTCTATTATCAGAGTATGGCATCCACCCTGAAGAGGCGCCGCACCATGCTGATCTCCACCCTGGTCCTTCTGCTGACCGCCGTGGTCTACACGGTGATGCGCTATGACAGTTACTCCAGTGGCGAACTCTCCATCATCTCCATCATGGTGCTGGTGTTCTCCGCCCTGCTCAGCGAAGTGGTTGCCCTGAGGCAGCGGCTGAAACAGCTGGAGAAGCGGGACCCTTAGCTCCTTAGTACAGCGATTGCCCTAGCCTCAAGCACAAAAAAGCCCGGCACTTGGCCGGGCTTTCATCGAATTACGGGTGCTTTGAATTAACCGATGTGGGTCAGGCCACCCATGTAGGGGCGCAGCACTTCGGGGATCTCAATGCGACCATCCGCCTGTTGGCAGTTCTCCAGAATGGCCACCAGAGTCCGGCCCACCGCCAGGCCGGAGCCATTCAGGGTGTGCAGCAGCTCTGGCTTGCCGGTTTCAGGGTTACGCCAGCGCGCCTTCATGCGACGCGCCTGGAAGTCACCCATGTTGGAGCAGGAGGAGATCTCGCGGTACTTGGCTTGACTGGGTACCCACACTTCCAGGTCATAGGTTTTGGTGGAACCAAAGCCCATGTCACCGGTGCACAGCACCACCTTACGGTAGGGCAGATTCAGGTTCTGCAGGATCTTCTCGGCGTGACCGGTCAGTTGCTCCAGAGCCGCCATGGACTCGGAAGGCTTGGCCAGTTGAACCAGCTCCACCTTGTCAAACTGATGCTGACGAATCAGGCCGCGGGTGTCACGACCGGACGCACCGGCTTCGCTGCGGAAGCAGGGAGTATGGGCGGTCATCTTCACCGGCAGCGCTTTGGCATCGATGATCTCATCACGAGCCATGTTGGTCAGCGGCACCTCGGCGGTGGGGATCAGGCTCAGACGACGATCGGTATCCTCTTCCAGCTGCTCGGTGTGGAACAGGTCCTCACCAAACTTGGGCAGCTGACCGGTACCGCGCAGGCTGTCCGGGTTCACCAGGTAGGGCACGTACATCTCGGTGTAGCCGTGCTCTGTGGTGTGCACATCCAGCATGTACTGGGCCAGGGCGCGATGCATGCGGGCCACCTGGCCCTTCATCACGATGAAGCGGGAACCGGACAGCTTGGCGGCGGAGGCAAAGTCCAGCCCATCCACACCTTCGCCCAGGTCCACGTGATCCTTGACGTCGAAATCGAAGCTGCGGGGTTCACCCCAGCTGCTTACCTCGACGTTCTCATCCTCATCGGCACCGATGGGGCAGGACGCATCCGGCAGGTTAGGGATGCCGGCAACGATGTCGTCCCATTCGGCCAGCAGCTTGTCCTGGGCTGCCTTGGTCTCGGTCAGCTTATCGCCCAGGCTGGCCACTTCCGCCAGCAACGGGGCAATGTCTTCGCCATTGGCCTTAGCCTTGCCGATCGATTTCGAGCGACTGTTACGTTCAGCTTGCAGTTCCTGAGTTTCGACCTGCAGCGCTTTACGCTGTTCGTCCAGTTTGGTCAAACGCGCCACATCCAGGATGTAGCCTCGGGTAGCCAGACGCTCGGCAGTTTGCTCGATGTCGGCTCTTAGGTATTTGCTGTCTAACATATCGCTTCTATTTAGAGTCGTGCATAAACCAACTGCTGACCGCAGAACACCATCGCAAGACAGAGGCCTACGTTCAGCAATACATTCAACATGGCTTTGATCCAGTACCCTTCCTGCATCAGCAGGACGGTTTCATTGGAGAAGGTGGAGAAGGTGGTTAACGCACCCAGCATGCCAACACCAATAAACGCTTTCAGGGTCGGGGATAGATTAGAGACATCGCCCCAGGCGTAAAGCGCCCCCATAATCAGAGAACCTATGCAATTGACGATCAGTGTACCAAAGGGAAAGCCAGTTCCGAATAGCTTTAGGGCAAGAATTGATGTGCCATAACGTGCGCTCGCTCCCACCGCGCCCCCCAAGGCCACCGCAATAAGGTTATTCATAGCGTTTGTTCCCACTTTGGCGGTCCATTTCCGCCAACTGATTGAGTTTCTCTTTGATCTTCCTCTCCAGGCCTCGCTCAGTAGGCTGGTAGAACTTGTCCTGCTCCAGCTCCGGCGGCAGATAGACTTCGCCGGCTGCATAGGCACCAGGCTCATCGTGAGCGTAGCGGTACTCGGCGCCGTGACCCAGCTCCTTCATCAACTTGGTGGGGGCATTGCGCAGATGCACCGGCACCTCCAGGTGCCCGGTTTCCCGCGCCCGCATCCGGGCGGCCTTGAAGGCGGTGTAGACGGCGTTGCTCTTGGGTGCCGCCGCCAGATAAACCAGGGCCTGGGCAATGGCCCGCTCCCCCTCTGCCGGGCCGACCCGGTGGAAGCAGTCCCAGGCATTCAGGGCCACCTCCATGGCTCTGGGGTCGGCGTTGCCCACATCCTCGGAGGCGATCGCCAGGCAGCGCCTGGCCACATACAGGGGATCGCCGCCCCCTTCGAGGATGCGGCAGTACCAGTAGAGGGCCGCATCCGGATTGGAGCCACGCACCGACTTGTGTACCGCCGAGATCAGGTCGTAGAACTGGTCGCCGTTGTTGTCGAAGCGAGCCACCGGCTCACCGGCCACCTGAGTCAGCATCTCCTGAGTGAGAACGCCATCCTCACTCATGTCCGCCATCAGCTCCAACAGGTTCAGGGCGCGGCGAGCATCGCCGTCCACCAGCACGGCCAGGGCGGTCAGCACCTCATCGGCCATGCTGAGGTTGAGCTTGCCCAACCCACGGTCCGTATCGGCCAGGGCATCGCTGAGGATCCGCTTGATCGCTTCGGCGTCCAGCTTCTTGATCACATAGACCCTGGCCCGGGAGAGCAGTGCGCTGTTCACCTCGAAAGAGGGGTTTTCCGTGGTGGCGCCAACGAAGATCACCGTGCCATCTTCAATAAAGGGCAGGAAGGCATCCTGCTGACTCTTATTGAATCGGTGAACCTCATCCACAAACAGCAGGGTGCGACGGCCCTGGGCCTGGGCCACCTCCTTGGCCTTGGCGATCGCTTCACGAATCTCCTTGACTCCGGAGGTGACCGCAGAGATCCGCTCCACATGGGCGTTGGAGTAGCTGGCCACCAGCTCTGCCAGGGTGGTCTTGCCGGTGCCCGGCGGGCCCCAGAGGATCATGGAGTGGGCGCGGCCCGCTTCCAGGGCCTGACGCAAGGGCTTGCCAGGGGCAAACAGATGCTCCTGGCCTATGTAATGTTCCAGCTTCTCCGGGCGCATTCGCGCCGCCAGCGGACGAAAATCCGGGCTAAAGTCCAGGCTCAGGCTGCTCATTGACCGCGCTGATCGTCGATCTCGGTGCCCTCGGGCGCCGTGAACTGAAACTGCTCCGCGGACACAGCCTCAGAGCTGAAGCCGGACAGGGTAAATTCACTGCGAACCGCCTGGCTGTCCACCATCGCCAAGGATGCGATGCTGTCGCCCTGGAAGCAGACAGACATACGGCGGATGTGGCTCTCTTCGCTGATGGGCTCGGCGTCGAAGCACTGATCATTCTGACTGAACTGATACTGACTCCAGGCCTGGTCATCGGTGCGGGTCAGTATGGTCAGCGGTGTCTGAGCGATGGCGTCATCCTGACGATAGACGGACACCGCCTCCATCAGCGGATCGTAGACCCACACGGCACTGCCGTCGGCCACCACCAGGCTCTCTTCCGGCGCGGTCAACTGCCAGCGGAAGCGATCCGGGGAGCTCACCGCCAGACGGCCTTCGCCCTCCTGGATCAGCTCTCCCTGGTCATCAAACACCTGCTGGCTGAAGCCCGCCTGGAAGCTCTCCAGCTGCGACAGCTTCTGCTTCAGGTTCTCTTCGGCTCCGGCATGAGCCAACGCAGGCAGCAGGGCTACTGCCAAAATCACTCTTTTCATAGTTCCTCTCTGGAGGTAATGCCTCAGTTGGAGAGTGTTGCGCCAATCCCTCCCCTGGGCATCTTGTCTAATCTCTGGCGGGCACCAGCACCTCACGGTTGCCATTGTGGCCCGGAGGGCTCACCAGCCCACTCTGCTCCATCTCCTCGACCAGACGCGCCGCCCGGTTGTAGCCGATCTTCAGCTTACGCTGGACGCTGGAGATGGACGCCCGACGGGACTCGATGACGAAGGCCACCGCCTCATCGTACAGGGGGTCCTTTTCCCCCTCTGCATCGCCGCTCTCTCCAGGGAGCAACACCTGTTCCCCGCCGCTCTCGCCGGCGAGGATCTCTTCAATGTAGTCAGGCTCGCCACGGGCGCGCCAATCCGCCACCACCCGGTGCACCTCATGGTCATCCACAAACGCCCCATGAACCCGCATCGGTACGCCGGTGCCGGGAGGCAGATAGAGCATGTCACCCTGCCCCAGCAACTGCTCCGCACCCTGCTGATCCAGGATGGTGCGGGAATCCACCCGACTGGACACCTGGAAGGCGATGCGAGTGGGGATGTTAGCCTTAATCAGGCCGGTAATCACATCCACCGACGGGCGCTGAGTCGCCAGAATCAGGTGGATGCCGGCAGCCCGGGCCTTCTGAGCGATACGGGCAATCAGCTCCTCCACCTTCTTGCCGACGATCATCATCATGTCGGCAAACTCATCCACCACCACCACGATGGAGGGCAGCTTCTCAAGCTCTGGGGGCTGAACATCCATGGAGTCCGTTGCGCTCCACAGTGGGTCGGTCAACGGCTCGCCGGCGTCTCGGGCTTGCTGAACCTTGGCGTTGAACCCTTTGAGGTTTCGTACCCCCATGGCGGACATCAACTTGTAGCGACGTTCCATCTCGCCCACGCACCAGCGCAGAGCATTGGAGGCCTCCTTCATGTCAGTGACCACCTCACACAACAGGTGAGGAATCCCCTCATAGACCGACAGTTCCAGCATCTTGGGGTCGATCATGATCAGCCGCACCTCTTCCGGGGTGGACTTGTACAGCAGACTGAGGATCATCACGTTGACCCCCACCGACTTACCCGAGCCTGTGGTACCGGCCACCAGCAGGTGGGGCATCTTGGCCAGATCCACGGTCACCGGGTAACCCGCGATATCCTGTCCCAACACCATGGCCAGGTTGGACTTGGACTGCTCAAACTTGTCGCTGCCCAGCACGTCGCGAAGATAGACAATCTCCCGGTGCTTGTTGGGCAGTTCCAGGCCGATCACCGACTTACCAGGGATCACCTCCACCACCCGCACACTGACCGCAGACAGGGCCCGAGCCAGATCCTTGGCCAGGTTGGTGATCTTGGAGACTTTGACCCCTGGGGCCAGATCCAGTTCAAACCGGGTGATCACCGGGCCGGGATGCACGTCCACCACCTGGGCAGAGATACTGAAATCCGCCAGCTTCAGCTCCACCAGGCGGGCGATCTGATCCAGCTCGTCGCGACTGATGGGGTTCTTGCTCTTGTTGGGCCTGTCCAGCAGCTCCAGGGTGGGCATCAGGGTCTGGACCTCTGTCTGCGCCTCTGCTGCCGCAGGCTGGACCTTCTCTTTCGATTTGACCGCCCTGGCTGGTTTAACAGCCTTAGGTAGCAGCCCCCCTTGATGCGGGTCTGAGTTCAGCTCCTGGGTCAGAGCTGGCGCAACCGGCTCATCCTGTGGGGGCTCGGCTCCCATCACCGGCTCGGTTCGGGCACCAAACAGGGCCTCGGCATCCACCTGGGGCTCAGCCTTGATGGATGGCTGGGGCAGTTCATCCTGAGCCTCTTCCGGCCCGTAACGGCGCTCGTCATACCAGGCCACAAAACGGTTAAACCAACGGAAACGGTAGAGGAACGGCACCCGGTCGAGCCAGTCGGTAGGCTCATCCTCGCTCTCCACTTCCCGCTCCAGATCCGCGGAGATGGCCGAGGTGGCATAGGCCGGAGTGGCAGCGCCGCTGAATGCCGGCTCTTTGTGCTTCTTGGCCACCGCCAGAATGTCATCCTCGGACGACTCCTGATCCCCTTTGTCACGATTGAACAATCTGCCCGGCAGGGCCCAGAGCCACAGCAGCGCCTTGATGACGCCAGCGCCCACCGCCTCCACCACAGTCACCCAGCTCAGACCGGTAAACAGGGTAAAGCCAGCGCCAATAAAGCAGAGCAGCAACAGGGTGGTGCCCATCAGGTTGAAATAGGGCAGCATGGCATCACGAATCACATCACCGATCACCCCGCCAGCGGAGAAATAGTAGATGTCATCGGCGTTAATGGAGGCCAGGGTGGAGAATCCGAGCAGCATCAGCAGCAGGCCAACAATGCGCAGGGCCACGGAGAAGTAGTCAATCTCGCCCAGGCGGTAGCTGCGGCGGAACATCAACCAGCCGATGCCTGCGCTCAGCACCGGAATGGCCCAGGCACTGATGCCAAAGGCGAAGTAGAGAAGGTCTGCCAGCCAGGCGCCTACCCGCCCCATGGTATTATGCACCTGCCCGTCCCAGGCGGTCTGACTCCAGCCCGGGTCTGCCGGATGGAAGCTTCCCAGGGCGGCAAGGAGATAGAGAGCCAGGGCACAACAGAGAATTAACCCCAGTTCCAGTAATCGCTGAATGCCGTTTAGAGTGCGTGTCGCAGTCTCTTGCTCACTCAAGGCGTAACCCTTTTTTTCTCGCAGATTCAATAGAGAAGCCTACCATATCAGACAATGGCGGCAGATGCATGGTTATCTATACAGTTATTGGCGGGGTTTACAGGGGCCTAAACGCAACAGTGCCTCCGCTGGAGGCACTGTTGGCTGGGGGTTTCCCGAGGATCAGGCAGGGATGGTGGTCTGACTGATCTGAACCCGGCTGGTCTGCTTGACCTCTTCCATCACCACGTAGGTGCGGGTGTCCTTCACACCGGGGAGCTTCAGCAGAGTGTCGGACAGCAGCTGACGGTAAGCGGACATGTCGCTCACGCGGGTTTTCAGCAGGTAGTCGAAATCGCCGGATACCAGGTGGCACTCCTGGATGTCTTCCAGAGCCATCACGGAGTGATTGAACTTATCAAACACGTCCGGGGAGTCACGGTTGAGGGTGATCTCCACATAAACCAGCAAAGAGGCGCCCAGATAGTGGGGGTTTACCAGTGCGGTGTAACCCTGGATGAAACCCTGGCGCTCGAGGCGCTTAACCCGCTCCAGACAGGGAGTCGGACTCAGACCCACGCGCTTGGACAGTTCAACGTTGGAGATGCGGCCATCCTTCTGCAGTTCATTAAGGATGTTGCGGTCGATTCTGTCCAACTCTTTGAGTGGCTTTTTCTTATTATATGCCATTTTGTGCTTCCTTTTCCCTTCTTGGTTGGGTTTTTATCCTAATAATGCCCAAATATATCGGAAGAAAAACTTCCGACTGAATAATATACTGATTCGCACCCGATAGCCACGAAAAAATCATATTCAGGGGTAGTTTTTCCATACTTACGCCTGTGGATTAATAGAAAATACAAAAGGGGACAATATGATCATCGGTGTGCCAAAGGAGATTAAGAACCACGAGTACCGAGTTGGCATGGTGCCAGCCAGCGTGCGGGAATTGACCCGCCGCGGCCATCAGGTACTGGTGCAAACCCAGGCAGGCAGCGGCATTGGTTTTGACGATCAGGACTACATCAACGCCGGCGCCGAAATCCTCGGCACCGCAGAGCAGGTCTTCGCCCAGGCGGAGATGATTGTAAAGGTAAAAGAGCCTCAGGCGGTAGAACGTGCCATGCTGCGCCCCGGCCAGATTCTGTTCACCTACCTGCACCTGGCCCCCGACCTGCCTCAGACCGAGGACCTGGTTAAGAGCGGTGCCATCTGCATCGCCTATGAAACCGTGACCGATGATAAGGGCGGCCTGCCTCTGCTGGCCCCCATGTCCGAAGTGGCCGGTCGCATGTCCATCCAAGCCGGTGCCCAGGCACTGGAAAAGTCCAACCAGGGCCGAGGCATGCTGCTGGGCGGCGTACCCGGCGTAGAACCTGCCAAGGTGGTGGTGATTGGTGGCGGCATGGTTGGCCGCAACGCCGCCCTGATGGCGGTTGGCCTGGGCGCCGACGTGACCATCCTCGACCGTAACGTCAACGTACTGCGTGACCTGAACCATCAGTTCGAGAACCGCGCCAAGGTGATCTACTCCACCGCAGAAGCTTTGGAGAAGCACGTGCTGGAAGCGGACCTGGTGATCGGTGGCGTACTGATCCCCGGCGCTGCCGCCCCTAAGCTGGTCACCCGAGAGCACATCAGCAAGATGAAGTCCGGCGCGGCCATTGTGGACGTCGCCATCGATCAGGGCGGTTGCGCCGAAACCTCCAAGCCCACCACCCATCAGGACCCTGTCTACATCATCGACGACGTGGTGCACTACTGTGTGGCCAACATGCCTGGCGCCGTGCCTCGCACCTCCACCTTCGCCCTGAACAACGCCACCCTGCCCTACATTGTGGCCCTGGCGGAGAAGGGTTATAAACAAGCCCTGCTGGACGACAAGCACCTGCTGAACGGCCTGAATGTGATGGACGGCAAGATCACCTGTGAAGAGGTGGCCGAGGCCCTGAACTTCGAGTTCGTCGAGCCACGCTCCCTGCTGGTTGGATAAAAAACCTGACAGTGCAATCGAAAAAAGGGGGCAATGGCCCCCTTTTCTTTTGCCTCCCCGGCCCATAAAATCCGGGCATATGCTTATGGATGGAGACTCTAATGACCCAGGCAAAACACTGCGGCCTTCTGATCCTTGGTTCCGGCCCCGCCGGCTACACCGCAGCGGTGTACGCAGCCCGCGCCAACCTTAATCCGGTACTGATCACCGGCATGCAACAGGGCGGCCAGCTGACCACCACCACCGAGGTGGAGAACTGGCCCGGTGATCCGAAAGGGCTGACCGGCCCCGGCCTGATGCAGCGGATGCAGGAGCACGCGGAGAAGTTTGAAACCGAGATCCTGTTCGATCACATCAATGAGGTGGACCTGAAGACCCGCCCCTTCCGCCTCAAAGGCGACAGCGGTGAGTACACCTGTGATGCACTGATCATCTCCACCGGTGCCAGCGCCAAGTACCTGGGCCTGGACTCCGAAGAAGCGTTCAAGGGGCGCGGTGTGTCCGCCTGTGCCACCTGCGACGGCTTCTTCTACCGCAACAAACCTGTGGCCGTTGTCGGCGGCGGCAACACCGCCGTGGAGGAGGCGCTCTACCTCTCCAACATCGCCAGTGAGGTGCACCTGATCCATCGCCGTGACAGCTTCCGGGCAGAGAAAATCCTGGTGAAGCGACTGATGGACAAGGTGGAGAACGGCAACATCGTACTACACACCGACCGTACCCTGGATGAAGTACTGGGCGACGACATGGGCGTCACCGGTGTTCGCATCAAGGACACCAAGTCCGATGCCACCGAGGAACTGACCGTAGACGGCGCCTTTATCGCCATCGGCCACCAGCCCAACACCCAGATCTTCGAAGGCCAGCTTGAGATGAAGGATGGCTACATCCTGGTTCAGAGCGGCCTTGAGGGCAACGCCACCGCCACCTCTGTACCCGGCGTGTTTGCCGCCGGCGACGTGATGGACCACAACTACCGCCAGGCGATCACCTCCGCCGGCACAGGTTGTATGGCTGCCCTGGACGCCGAGCGTTTCCTGGACGCTCAATAAGATTCCGGTTGTTATCACGAATCAAGGGGGAGCGCAGACTCCCCCTTTTCGCCTTTGAAAGACAGTTGTTATGGATAAAGCCCTTCAGCGCCACCTGACCACCTGGCTCCGCGGCGCTGCCAAGCCGGCCCGCCTGTGGCTGATGCTCACCCTGGGGTGCGGCCTGCTCGCCGGTCTGGCGATCATCGGCCAGGCGTGGATCCTGGCCGACCTGCTGCACCAACTCATTATCCTCGACGTGGCCAAAGAGCAGCTGACCCAGCAGTTCCTGATGCTGGCGGCACTCATCGCCCTCAAGTCCCTGGCTCTGGCCGGACGTGAACGCTTCAGCTTCAACATCGGCGCCCTGGTTCGTCAGAATACCCGCAGCGCCATCCTGGATAAGATGGACCGACTGGGCCCTGCCTATACGGCTCAACGTGCTCAGGGAGCCTGGACCACCATGCTGCTTGAGCAGACCGAGCAGATGCAGGACTTCTTCGCCAAATACCTGCCGCAGATGATGCTGGCGGGCATGATCCCCCTGATGATCCTGGTGCTGCTGTTCCCCATCAACTGGATTGCCGGTCTTATCCTGCTGGGCACCGCCCCGCTGACCATTCTCTTTATGGCGATCATCGGCATGGGCGCCGCCGACGCCAACAAGCGCAACTTCCAGGCCCTGGCCCGCCTCTCCGGCACCTTCCTCGACCGGCTTCGCGGCATCAGCACCATACGCCAGTTTGCCGCCGTCGACGCCCAGGCCCGCTCCCTGAACCAAGCCTCAGAAGAGTTCCGTGAGCGCACCATGGAGGTGCTGCGCATGGCCTTCCTCTCCTCGGCGGTGCTGGAGTTCTTTGCCGCCATCTCCATCGCCCTGATCGCCGTCTACTTCGGTTTCAGCTATCTGGGTCACCTGGACTTCGGCCACTATGGCGCCGGCATCACCCTGTTTACCGGCTTCCTGGTGCTGCTGCTGGCGCCCGAGTTCTATCAACCTTTGCGAGACCTTGGGGCCTTCTATCACGCCAAGGCCCAGGCCTTGGGCGCCGCCGAGTCCATCGTCGCCTTCCTGGAGCAACCAGAACCGCAGGCATCGGGAGAGAACACCCTGAATCAGGCTGATCTTATCGCCCTGGAGGCGGACCGGCTGGTGGTGACCGCCCCTGATGGCACCCCACTGACCCTTCCGGTCAGCTTCAGCCTGACACCCGGGCAGAAGCTCGGCCTGGTGGGCCCCTCCGGTGCTGGCAAGAGCTCCATACTCAAGGCCCTCATGGGCCTGATGCCCTACCAGGGCAGCCTCAAGGTCAATGGCACCGAGGTGCGAGACCTGGCGCGAGACCACTGGATGAGCCACTACAGCTGGCTGGGCCAGAACCCTGCCCTGGTACACGGCAGTGTCCGGGACAACCTGCTGCTGGGCAATCCCCAGGTCACCGACACACAACTGACCCAGGCCTGTGCCCTCTCCCACCTGGATGAGGCCCTGGCCCTGTTCCCTGGCGGACTGGCGCACAGAGTCGGGGACCGCAACAGCGGCCTGTCGGTAGGACAGGCGCAGAGGCTGGCCCTGGCGCGGGCCCTGCTCAAGGATGCGCCACTGCTGCTGCTGGATGAACCCACCGCCAGTCTGGACAACAAGAGTGAAACTCTGGTGATGGACGGCCTGAGACATCACTGGCAACAGAAGAGTGTAATCCTGGTCAGCCACCGCCGTCAGGCGCTGGAGGAGCTGGACCAGGTATTGGAGATTCTGCCCAGGGAGGCCGTCGATGAATGATCTTAAACCCTTCCTGAGCCTGTTCCGCCCCCATTGGCGGATGATGAGCCTGGGTATTCTGCTGGCCATTATCACCCTGTGTGCCAGCATCGGCCTGCTCTCCCTGTCGGGGTGGTTCCTGGCGGCTTCCGCCAGCGCTGGCCTGGTGGTGGCGACCCGGGGCCAGTTCAACTACATGTACCCCAGTGGCGGGGTCCGCGGCCTCTCCATCCTGCGTACCGCGGCTCGCTGGGCGGAACGGGTGGTCAGCCATGATGCCACCTTCCGTCTGCTCACCGACCTGCGCGACCGCTTCTTCCGAGCCCTGGCGCCTCTGACCCCGGGAGACAGAGGCGATCTGCGCGACGGCGATCTGCTGAATCGCATGGTGACGGATGTGGACACCCTGGATCACCTCTACCTGAGGCTGATCTCCCCCCTGGTGGCGGCCGTGGTTGCCATCGCCGCCGTGGGCGCCCTGGTGGCCCTGTTTGACCCCAATCTGGCGGCGCTGCTGGTCGCCATTCTGCTGAGCCTGCTGGTGATCCTGCCCCTGCTCTTCTACCGTCTGGGTCGAGGCCCAGGGCGGCAGCTGGGGGAAAGCACCCGCGCCCTGCGTCAGCAGCTGGTGGACTTTATCGCCGCCCAGACCGAACTGTCGGTCTACGGCGGCACACCGGCCCAACGGAGCCAGATCCGCGATGCCGAGTCTGGGCTGCTGCAATCCCAGCGCCAGCTGACCCGGATCACCGCCGCCTCTCAGGCCCTGCTGCAGCTGCTCAATGGCTGGGCACTGGTATTGATGCTCTACCTGGCCGCTGACCAGATTGGCAGCCTCACCCCACCCGGACCGCTGCTGGCCCTGGTCGCCTTTGTGACCCTGGCCAGCTTCGAGGCTTTGGTGCCCGTGGCCGGTGCCTTCCAGCACCTGAGTCACACCATCAATGCCGCCGGGCGACTCAGGCCGGTACTGGAGCAGCGCTCATCGCTCACCTTTGGCCGGGCCAGCTGGCAAAACGCGCCGATACATTTGAGTGACGTCAGCTTTGCCTACCCCGGCAGCCCCGTTGCTGCCCTGCAACAGGTCAGCCTGACTCTGGCCACCGGCGAAAAGGTCGCCCTGGTGGGTAAGACCGGCTGCGGCAAATCTTCCCTGCTGAGCCTGCTGAGCCGGGAGTGGCAGCCGGACTCAGGCAGCCTGACCCTGGGCTCAACCCCCTGGCATGAGCTCAACGAAGCCTCACTGAGGCAACAGGTCCGTCTGGTGGAGCAGCGCGTCCACGTGTTCAGTGGCACCCTGAAGGAAAACCTGCTGCTGGCCAGGCCCACAGCCTGTGATGCGGAGCTGGAAGAGGCTCTGGATGCCGTGGGCCTCAAGGGTCTGCTGGAGAGGGAGGGGCTGGCACTCTGGCTGGGAGAGGGAGGCCGACAGCTCTCCGGCGGTGAAGCCCGTCGCATCGGCCTGGCCCGGGCCCTGCTTCACCCAGGATCTGTGCTGCTGATGGATGAACCCACTGAGGGCCTGGACGATGACACCGAGCGCCGGGTACTGGATGGGCTGCTGCAGGGCCAACGCACCGTCCTCTATGTCACCCACAAGAGTGCCGGCCTGGAAAGGATGGATCGGGTAGTTCAGATGGAACAGGGACGAATTCTCCCCAGCCAATAAACAACAGGGGCGCCTCGAGGCGCCCTTGTTGCTCAGGGAAGGCATGCGGTGCTACATCGCCTTGTCGACACGAACATTGTCATTGGAGAGGAACACCAGCCTCACCTCATCCCCAGGGGCAAACAGCATCGCCGGATCCCTGTCCTGCAGGACCATGAGGCGCTCCCCCTCCTCGGTCACCACAATCAGTTCCACCAGGCGTACCTGACGAACCTGATAGCCGGGATTGCGGTTGTGGGCCATATTGGCCCCCAGTAAGGCACCCACCACGGTGGCCACATCCCGCCCGGAGCCGTCCCCAAACTGGTTACCGATCAGACCGCCGATAAGGGCGCCGCCAAAGGTCTTCCAACCCCGATTGCGATCTTCGATAAGCTCTTGTTGTTCCACCTGGCGTACCGATTCCACTGTGGCATAATCCACCTTCTGCACCGGCACCGCCTGGTTGCGGTTATAGACCTGGGCATGGGCCAGGGAGGTGCCGAGAAGCATCAGCACCAACAATCCTCGTATCACCTGCATGGTTTTTTCGCTAACTTTAATAAGACACAGGTTCTATAGTACGCGTTATGGTCAAGGTTGTCCGCTACCTCAATAATGAACATCACTGGTTCCCCACCCCGGAGGAGGCACTGGCCGAACCCAACGGCCTGCTGGCCATAGGTGGCGACCTCTCCCCGGAGCGGTTGATGCAGGCCTACCGTAGGGGAATCTTCCCCTGGTTCAACCCGGATGAGCCCATTCTCTGGTGGTCCCCGGACCCCAGGGCGGTGTTTCAGGTGGCCAATCACAGGCCGTCGCGCAGCCTGAAGCGGTCGGTGCGTCGCATGGGGTGGCGACTGACCCTGAATCATCATTTCGCCGGCGTCATCGACGGCTGCGCCTCCCCCAGATCCAAGCAGGAGGGCACCTGGATCTCGCCTCAAATGCGCGCCGGCTACCTTGAGCTTCACCGTCTGGGCCAGGCCCACTCGGTGGAGGTATGGCACAACGGCACCCTGGTGGGCGGCCTCTATGGTGTGCTGGTGGGCGGGCTGTTCTGCGGTGAATCGATGTTCCATCGTCAAAGTGATGCCTCCAAGGCCGCCTTCTGGGCCCTGAACCAACACCTGAAGTCGTGCAACATCCACTGGATTGACGCTCAGGTGCCCAATGAGCACCTGGCCAACCTGGGCAGTGAAAGCCTCTCGCGAGAAGCCTTTCTGCAGCTTCTGTCAGGCTGCCGGGATCAGCGGATGGATTCGGTTCGCTGGCAACCACAGGAGATCAATCTGGATGTCTGAGGTGAGCCGGTTGCCCCTGGGGCTGAGCCAACCCTTCGAGTGCAGCTACCGGCCTGAGAAAAAAGAGCAACTGCTGATTGTGCAGAGCAAAATGAACCCGGGCCACTTCGAAGGATTGATGAGCCTGGGATTCAGGCGCAGCGGCAGCGATGTCTATCGGCCCCACTGTCCGGAATGCCGCTCCTGTGAGCCGGTTCGGGTCTTGGTCAAAGAGTTTGCCCCCAGTCGCTCTCAAAAGCGGGTACTGGCCAGAAACCGGGATCTGACCTGGCGGGTGGCCAGCCAGCCCACCGATGAGCACCGGGCCCTGTATCACAGATACATTCGCGGACGTCACAGCGACGGCCCCATGTATCCTCCCACAGATGAGCAGTTCAATCGCTTCCTCCCCTGCGACTGGCTGGAACAGAGATACCTGGAGGGGCGGCTCGACGGCAAGCTGGTGCTGGTGGCGGTCACCGACCGCCTCAGTCAGGCGCTGTCTGCGGTTTACACCTTCTTCGAGCCCGAGTTGGATAAGCGCTCCTTGGGGGTGTGCGGTATACTTAAACAGTTGGAGTACGCCAAGAGTGAGGGTAAGCATTTTCTCTATCTGGGCTACCAGATCGAGGAGTGCCGGAAGATGGCCTATAAAACCCAGTATCGCCCCTATCAGACCCTGACAACAGGCGGCTGGCACACCCTGGCCTAAGCCAACTTTACACTAGCCGTAAATTACGGCATGATACGCCCGATTTTTGTTTCGTAACAGGATAACCACTTAATGGCAAAAGAAGACAGTATTGAGATGCAGGGCACCATCCTGGAGACCCTCCCCAACACCATGTTCCGTGTTGAACTGGAAAACGGCCACGTCGTGACCGCCCACATCTCTGGCAAGATGCGCAAGAACTACATCCGTATCCTCACTGGCGATACCGTGACTGTAGCTCTGACTCCCTACGACCTGAGCAAGGGCCGCATCGTCTTCCGTTCTCGTTAATTCCTGTTGCGAGGCCGCCTCTGCGGCCGACGCCGGATTCAAAAAAGCCCAGCAAACGCTGGGCTTTTTGTTTATTGGACTTGGCGTCAGGCTTCCGCCACCTCTTCCGGGGCATAGTGGAAGGTCAGTTCATCCGACTCCACGGTCACCTGCACCTCACCACCGCCCTGGAGGCGACCGAACAGGATCTCATTGGCCAGCGGCTTCTTGAGCTGCTCCTGAACCAGACGCCCCATGGGGCGAGCGCCCATGTTCTCGTCGTAGCCCTTCTCGGCCATCCATACCCGCGCATCCTCGTCCACCTGCAGGGTGACGCTCTTGGCGTCCAACTGCGCCTGCAGCTCCACCAGAAACTTGTCCACCACCTTGGCGATCACCTGCATATCCAGATGGTTGAACCAGATGATGGAGTCGAGACGGTTGCGGAACTCTGGGGTAAACACCCGGTTGATCTCGCTCATGGCATCCAGGCTGTGGTCTTGTTGACGGAAGCCGATGGACTTACGAATGGTCTCCTGAACACCGGCGTTGGTGGTCATCACCAGGATCACATTGCGGAAGTCCGCCTTGCGTCCGTTGTTGTCGGTCAGGGTACCGTGGTCCATCACCTGCAGCAGCAGGTTGTACACGTCCGGGTGGGCCTTCTCGATCTCATCCAGCAGCACCACGGAGTGGGGATGCTTGAGCACCGCATCGGTGAGCAGACCACCCTGGTCATAGCCCACATAGCCCGGAGGGGCACCCACCAGACGGGAGACACTGTGACGCTCCATGTACTCGGACATATCGAAGCGAATCAGCTCAATCCCCATCAACCTGGCCAGTTGGTTGGTGACCTCTGTCTTACCCACCCCGGTAGGACCGGCCAACAGGAAGCTGCCCACGGGCTTATCCTCATTGCCCAGGCCTGAGCGGGAGAGACGGATGGAGGCGGTCAGGGCATCGATGGCCGGGTCCTGACCGAAGACCACCATCTTCAGGTTTCGGTCCAGATTGGCCAGCAGATCCTTGTCGGACGCAGACACCGACTTCTCCGGGATCCGTGCCATCTTGGCGATGATCGCCTCAACGTCGTTGACAGAGACCGTCTTCTTACGCTTCGAAGGGGGCAACAGCGCCATGCGGGCCCCCGCCTCATCAATCACGTCGATCGCCTTGTCAGGCAGGTGACGTTCGTTGATGTGCTTGGAGGAGAGCTCCGCCGCCGCGGTCAGGGCCGACTGGGTATAGCGCACCGCATGATGCTGCTCATAACGCTCCTTCAGGCCCTGCAGGATGCGGATGGTGTCCTCGACGCTGGGTTCCACCACATCAATCTTCTGGAAGCGGCGGGCCAGGGCGCGATCCTTCTCGAAGATCCCCTGGAACTCCTGGTAGGTGGTGGAACCGATGCAGCGCAGCTTACCGCTTGAGAGCAAGGGCTTCAGCAGGTTGGACGCATCCATCATGCCGCCGCTGGCCGCGCCTGCACCGATGATGGTGTGGATCTCATCGATGAAGAGGATGGCGTTCTTACGGCGCTGCAACTGGCGCAGTACCGACTTGAAGCGTTTCTCAAAATCGCCCCGGTACTTGGTGCCCGCCAGCAGCGAGCCCATATCCAGGCTGAAGATGATGGCCTCGGCCATCACCTCGGGTACCTGCTCATTGACGATGCGATAGGCCAGGCCTTCGGCGATGGCAGTTTTACCTACCCCGGCTTCACCCACCAGCAGCGGGTTGTTCTTGCGGCGGCGACACAGAACCTGGATGGCGCGCTCCAGTTCGTTGTCGCGGCCAATCAGCGGATCAATCAGGCCGGCTTTGGCCTGCTCGTTCAGATTGGTGGCGAAGTTCTCGAGCTTCTCATTGCCCTCGGCAGACTCTTCGCTCTGCACCTCTTCCTGGCTATCACCACCACCGGCGTCCATATCCTCGCCGCCCTTCACCACCCCGTGGGCGATGAAATTGACCACATCCAGGCGGGTGACGTCGGATTTGCGCAGCAGGTAGACCGCCTGGGACTCCTGCTCACTGAAGATGGCCACCAGCACATTGGCACCGGACACCTCGTTGCGTCCGCTGCTCTGTACGTGAAAAACGGCCCGTTGCAGCACCCGCTGGAACCCCAGAGTCGGCTGGGTCTCCCGCTCCTCATCATCGGCAGGGATCAACGGCGTGGTCTGTTCAATGAAGCCCTCGATCTCCTGTCGCAGGGTCACGAGTTTCGCGCCACAGGCCTCCAGGGCCTCTTTGGCGGCCGGGTTGTCCAGCAGGGCGAGCAGCAGGTGCTCAACAGTCATGAACTCGTGGCGGCTGTTTTTGGCCCGCTGGAACGCCGTGTTCAAGGTCAGTTCGAGGTCTTTGTTCAGCATATGGAGTTCCCCTGAGTTACGTTGGACATGCTGGTTACACGCGCTCTGTTGAGCACAACAGAGGATGACCGTGTTCACGAGCGTACCGGTTTACCTGCATCGCCTTAGTTTCGGCGATGTCCAGGGTGAACAACCCACAAATACCCTTTCCCTGATGGTGGATTGTCAACATGATCTCCGTCGCTTCCTCGACGGGCTTGGCAAAAAATTTCTGCAGTACTTCAACCACAAAGTCCATGGGTGTGTAGTCATCATTATTCAGTATCACCTTGTACTGAGGCGGTGGCTCCACAGCCTGTTCTTGAGATTCTCTCTCAACAACCAAGTCTGGTAGGGTCTCTCTGCTCATTGTAAAAGCTTAGTCATTCCATAGGGGTTTGTTGAAGATTGTGATTCATTTAAGGCTTGACGGCCATGTTGCTCATTTGTTAATAGATAGGGAGTCAACATCAATAGTTGGCCGCTACGTTTCGCCCTCACTACCAGTTATATGGGCGAAGCCAGACGATTACAAGACGATTCAAGACTAATGGAAGGAAGTCGAGGTATGGCTAACGGAACAGTGAAGTGGTTTAACAACGCCAAAGGATTCGGATTTATCTGCCCTGAGACTGGAGGTGAAGATGTGTTTGCCCACTACTCCACCATCCAGATGGAAGGGTATCGGACGCTAAAGGCCGGCCAACACGTGGAGTTTGAGATGGAAGAGGGTCCCAAGGGGATGCACGCCTCCAACATCACTCCCGCCAAGTAAGGCGGAATCTGAATTAAAAAAAGCAGACCGGATGGTCTGCTTTTTTTATTGCCGCAAGCCAATGGCTACACAGGCTCTTACATATTATCGATCACCGCATCACCAAACTCGGAGCAGCTCAGCAGGGTGGCGTCCTCCATCAGGCGGTCGAAGTCGTAGGTCACGGTCTTGGCGGCGATGGCACCTTCCATGCCCTTGACCACCAGGTCGGCGGCTTCCAGCCAGCCCAGGTGACGCAGCATCATCTCACCGGAGAGGATCAGGGAACCCGGGTTGACCTTATCCTGGCCCGCATACTTGGGTGCGGTACCGTGGGTGGCTTCAAACAGGGCCACGCCGTCACCGATGTTGGCACCGGGGGCGATGCCGATACCACCAACCTGGGCCGCCAGGGCGTCGGAGATGTAGTCACCGTTGAGGTTCATGGTGGCAATCACATCGTACTCGGCGGGACGCAGCAGGATCTGTTGCAGGAAGGCATCGGCGATCACATCCTTGATGATGATCTCCTTGCCAGTGCTGGGGTTGGTCATCTTGCACCACGGGCCACCGTCCAGCAGTTCGGCACCGAACTCACGCTGAGCCAGTTCATAACCGAAGTCCTTGAAGGCCCCTTCGGTGAACTTCATGATGTTGCCCTTGTGTACCAGGGTGACAGAGTCGCGGTCGTTGTCGATGGCGTACTGGATGGCAGCACGCACCAGACGTTCGGTACCCTCTTTGGAGATGGGCTTGATGCCGATGCCGCAGTTCTCCTCGAAACGGATCTTGGTGGCGCCCATCTCTTCGGTCAGGAACTTGATCACCTTGTCCGCTTCGGCGGTGCCCGCCTGCCACTCGACGCCGGCGTAGATGTCTTCACTGTTCTCACGGAAGATCACCATGTCGGTCAGTTCGGGGTTCTTCAGCGGGCTGGGGGTGCCCTGGTAGTAGCGCACAGGACGCAGGCACACATACAGGTCCAACTCCTGACGCAGGGCCACGTTCAGAGAACGGATGCCACCGCCCACCGGAGTGGTCAGAGGGCCCTTGATGGCAACGGCGTAATCCTTCACCGCCTCCAGAGTCTCTTCTGGCAGCCAGGTGTCGGCACCGTAGACCTGGGTGGATTTCTCACCGCAGTAGATCTCCATCCAGTGAATCTTCTTCTGTCCGCCGTAGGCTTTCTCTACCGCAGCGTCCAGAACCTTACGCATAGGGGGGGTCACATCCACGCCGATGCCATCACCTTCGATGTACGGAATAATGGGTTCGTTGGGGACGTTCAGCGCACCGCTGTCGGCAACGGTAATCTTCTCACCAGCAGCTGGAACGACAATCTTAGACTCCATGTAATTCTCCTTTTTCCTTGCGCATGTAGGGGGGGCCGGCCCTTCCGACCGAATCATGAGCTTTGTCACATTTCGCCGTCATCATATACCAGACTGCACAGATTAGAAACGGCCACCACTTAGCGCCATAGAGTATGACTTCATCATAAGGGTCATACCATTGAACCTTGGTCTAGGGGTTGTTTTTTCATCGGTGAGATGTTGGCAGCCGCCGGAGTATCTACCTAAAATCACTGCAAAAGCGACCCTAAACCGCTTATTGGTTCATCGAGCAGTACAAAATTACCCACCCGGCACCGACATACCCTAGTCCCTCGGTATCAAGCTGGGTAAACTACAGGGATGCAAAAGAGAAGACCCCAAAGAACCACACGCCGTCCGGCATCGGCAAATCGCCCTCGCCCTCGCCCCCCTCAGGGTCCGAGAAAGGTGCTGCTGTTCAACAAGCCCTTTGATGTGCTGACCCAGTTCACCGACGATCAGAATCGCGCCACCCTCAAGGATTTCATTCCCGTTTCCGGGGTGTACGCCGCCGGTCGCCTGGACAGGGACAGTGAAGGATTGCTGGTGCTCACCAACGACGGCAAGCTTCAGGCCAGGCTGACCCAGCCGGGCAAGAAGACCAGTAAGACCTACTGGGTCCAGGTCGAGGGGGAACCCAGTGACGACGCGCTGGCGCAACTGCGCGACGGAGTGACGCTCAACGATGGCCCTACCCTGCCCGCCAAGGTGGAACGCATTGCGGAGCCACAAGGGCTGTGGCCGCGCAACCCGCCCATTCGCGAGCGCAAGTCCATCCCCACCAGCTGGCTGGCGATCACCATCATCGAGGGGCGCAACCGTCAGGTTCGTCGCATGACCGCCCATATCGGCCACCCGACCCTGAGGCTGATTCGCTATCGCATGGGCAACTGGACCCTGGACGGACTGGCCAGCGGAGAATACCGGCAGCTGGAAAATTAGTTCCAATTATTTGGAAGTTTCTCCGCCTGCCCCCTTGAAGGGGGTCGACACTAACCCCATATGGCCATTTCGTGATAAAATTCTGCCCCGCCCGCTTTGCGGGCGCCGTTTTTTGTTGAGCCACACCACTAACCGGAATTCGCTTGTCTATGTCAGATAACAGCTCAAAAAAGGTGATCGTCGGTATGTCCGGCGGCGTCGACTCCTCTGTCTCCGCCTATCTGCTGATGCAGCAGGGCTATCAGGTAGAGGGCCTCTTCATGAAGAACTGGGAGGAGGATGACACCGAAGAGTATTGCGCCGCAGCGCAGGATCTGGCGGACGCTCAGGCGGTGTGCGACAAACTTGGCATCGAACTGCACAGTGTCAACTTTGCTGCCGAATACTGGGACAACGTGTTCGAGTACTTCCTGGAGGAGTACAAGGCGGGGCGCACCCCCAACCCGGACATCATGTGCAACAAAGAGATCAAGTTTAAAGCCTTCCTGGAGTTCGCTGCCGAAGCCCTGGGCGCCGACTACATCGCCACCGGGCACTATGTGCGCCGCCGCGAAACCGAGGACGGCAACTTCCAGATGCTCAGAGGCCTGGATGGCAACAAGGACCAGAGCTACTTCCTCTATACCCTGGGCAGCGAACACGTGGGCCAGACCCTGTTCCCCGTGGGTGAGCTGGAGAAACCAGAGGTGCGCCGTATCGCCGAAGAGCAGGATCTGGTTACCGCCTCCAAGAAGGACAGCACCGGCATCTGCTTTATCGGCGAGCGCAAGTTCACCGATTTCCTCTCCAAGTACCTGCCCGCTCAGCCCGGCGACATTGAGACCGTGGACGGCGAGGTGATCGGTACTCACCAGGGGCTGATGTACCACACCCTGGGCCAGCGTAAAGGACTGGGGATCGGCGGCCTGAAGAACTCAGGTGATGATCCCTGGTACGTGGTAGACAAGGATCTGGAGCGCAACGTCCTGCTGGTGGCCCAGGGGGCCGACCACCCAAGGCTCTACTCCAAAGGCCTGGTGGCCAATCAGCTGCACTGGGTGGACCGCAAGGGTCCGGCCGATGGCAGCCGGATAACGGTAAAAACCCGCTATCGCCAACAGGATATTCCCTGTAGCCTCAAGGTATTGGATAATGGTGACTTGGAAGTGATGTTCGATGAGCAGGTCTCCTCGGTCACCCCGGGCCAGTCCGCCGTATTCTATGATGGTGAGGTCTGCCTGGGAGGCGGCATCATCGACGCTGTCATTCGCTAACGGAATTTAAGATGCAAGATAACCTGCAAGCGCGCACCCTGGCCTTCGCTGCCCTTTGTCAGGCGGTATGGCAGGTGCAGCAACTGGCTCGCTACGGGCGGGTCGATGAGGAGGCGATGAGCCACTCCCTGGGCGCGGTGATGATCACCAACCCGGACAGCGTGGAGGAGGTCTACGACCGCCATCAGCTCAATGCCGGCTTCCGTACCCTGGTGGACCAGATCGGCGATGGCAACCGCAAGGATGTGGATCTGACTCGTTACATCGTCGGCATCCTGGCCCTGGAGCGCAAACTGGCCAAGAGCTCCTCTGCCCTGGGGATGCTGGGTGAGCGTATTAACCAGGTGAAGCGCCAGCTGCACCACTTCGAGCTGACCGATCCCCAGGTGCTGGCCAACATGGCTTCCATCTACAGCGACGTGATCAGCCCGCTGGGGGCCAAGATCCAGGTGGTCGGCAACCCGGAGCAGCTGCAACAGAGCAGCAACCAGGCCCGCATCCGTGCCCTGCTGCTGGGCGCCGTTCGGGCGGCGGTTCTGTGGCGCCAGTTGGGTGGCAAACGCCGCCAGCTGATGTTCTCACGGGGCGCCATGGTCAAGGCGGCAATGCAGGCCTTGCGATAATCCATAGGATGCGCCCCACGGGCGCATCTTTTTTTGGAGCGCATTGACTCTCCAAACTCGGGCAGGCCTTTGGTAGAATTGCCCGCAACTATAACGAACCCTGGCACGAGCCCGGGTCACAACCTCTGTCTTTGTACCCAAGGAGTCCTAAATGGAGCTTTCCAGCCTCACTGCCATCTCTCCGGTTGACGGCCGCTATGGAAGCAAAACATCCCCTCTTCGTTCCATCTTCAGTGAGTTCGGTCTGGTCAAGTACCGGGTTCAGGTTGAGATCAGCTGGCTGAAGATGCTGGCTGCCTGCCCTGAGATCAACGAAGTTCCCTGCTTCTCCGAAGAGGCACTGACCGTGCTCGATGGCATCGTGGCCAACTTCAGCGAAGCCGACGCCGCCCGGGTGAAGGAGATTGAGCGCACCACCAACCACGACGTGAAGGCGGTGGAGTACTTCATCAAGGAGCGCATCGCAGACAACGCCGAGCTGCACGCCATCAACGAGTTTGTTCACTTCGCCTGCACCAGTGAAGACATCAACAACCTCTCCCACGGCCTGATGCTGACCGAAGCCCGTGATCAGGTGATCCTGCCCTACTGTCAGCAACTGGTCGACGCCATCAAGGATCTGGCCCAGCGCTACGCCGCCATCCCCATGATGGCCCGTACCCATGGCCAGCCCGCCAGCCCCACCACCATGGGCAAGGAGATGGCCAACGTTGCCATCCGCCTGGAACGCCAGGTGAAGCAGATCGCTGCGGTAGAGATCCTGGGCAAGATCAACGGCGCCGTAGGCAACTACAACGCCCACCTGTCCGCCTACCCGGATGCAGACTGGCACCAGATGGCCGAACGCTTTGTGACCGGCCTGGGCCTGACCTGGAACCCCTGGACCACCCAGATTGAACCTCACGATTACATCGCCGAGCTGTTCGACGCCATCGCCCGGTTCAACACCATTCTCATCGACTTCGACCGGGACGTGTGGGGCTACATCGCCCTGGGCCACTTCAAACAGAAGACAGTGGCTGGCGAGATTGGCTCCTCCACCATGCCCCATAAGGTCAACCCCATCGACTTCGAAAACTCCGAAGGCAATCTGGGCCTGGCCAACGCCCTGTTCCAGCACCTGGCGGCCAAACTGCCAGTCTCCCGCTGGCAGCGTGACCTGACCGACTCCACCGTGCTGCGCAATCTGGGTGTGGGCGCCGGCTACAGCCTGATCGCCTACCAGGCCACCCTGAAGGGGATCAGCAAGCTGGAGGTCAACGAGGCCAGCCTGCTGGCCGAACTGGACAGCAACTGGGAACTGTTGGCGGAGCCCATCCAAACCGTGATGCGCCGCTACGGCATCGAAAAACCCTATGAGAAGCTCAAGGAGCTGACCCGGGGCAAGCGGGTCAACCAGCAGATGATGGCTGAGTTTATCGACGGCCTGGCCCTGCCCGACGAGGTGAAGGCAGAGCTCAAGCAGCTGACTCCGGCCAACTACACCGGCCGTGCCCAGCGCTTCCTCGAAGAGCTGTAACCCCATCGCTTCGTGAAAACGCCACCGCTAAGGTGGCGTTTTTCTTTCCTCTATCATTCAACATCTTCGTCTAGGCTAAACACTGAGCTTTCACCGACGGAGACCCCGATGAACTCCCTGAAACCCCTGCTGCTCAGCCTGCCGCTGCTGATCGCCTGCTCCCCGGAACCGGAACAACAACGCGCCGCTGCAGTCAGGCCGGTGAAGCTATTCACCATCTCCGACGCCCAGCGCAACCAGATCTATGAATTTCCCGCCGTGGTGGACGCCTCCAGGGACGCCGACCTGAGTTTCCAGGTCAGTGGCCTGCTCAAGGAGCTGAATATTATCGAAGCTCAGCAGGTCCAGGAGGGGGAGTTGCTGGCCAAGCTGGACCAGAGGGACTTCCTCAATAAACTGGCCTCGGCCCAGGCGGAGTATGATAACGCCGAGCGGGAGTACCGGCGACTGGAGCAGGTGGCCTCCAAGGGGCTGATCTCCCAGAGTGATCTCACCAAGCAGCTCTCCGCCCGGGACATCGCCAAGGCCAATCTGGGGATCGCCCAGAAAGCCCTGGATGACAGCGTCCTGCACGCCCCCTTCTCCGGCATCATCGCCCAGGTGCCGGTGATCAACCTGCAGAACATCGCCGCCGGTGAGCTGGTGGCCAAGCTGATTGACACCCAGGAGCTGGAAGTCAATTTCAATGTCCCCTCCAGGCTGATTCAGAATGCCGAGCCCCCCACGGTCGAGGTGTACATCAACGCCGATCCCAGCCGACGTTTCACCGCCCGGTTCAAGGAGATCGGCCTGATTGCCGATCCCAGCTCCCAGACCTACCCGGTCACCTGGTTATTCACCCCGCCCGAGGACAAGCTGATTCTCCCCGGCATGCTGGCCACGGTGGAAGCCACGCCGCCCGGGGCCGACAGCGCCACCCTGGCCATCCCCCTGGACGCAGTGCAGCAACAGGGGCAACAAACCTATGTGTGGCTCTATCAGCAGCAGAGCAACACTGTCAGCCGCCGGGATATCCTGGTGGCGGAGGGGGTGGGCGACCTGGTGCCGGTGAATGAGGGTCTGGTCATCGGCGACACCATAGTGGCTGCCGGCGGCACCTACCTGTCCGAGGGGATGGAGGTGAAACCATGGCAGGAATGAACCTGGCAGAGTTCAGCATCCGCAACAAGGTGTTCAGCGTCATCCTGATCATCCTGGTGTGCATGGGGGGCTGGAACGCCTACCAGGAGATGCCCCGGCTGGAAGACCCGGACTTCACCATTCGGGAAGCCCCGGTCATTACCCTCTACCCCGGCGCCAGCCCGGAGGAGGTAGCCGAAGAGGTCACCGACCCTCTGGAGCAGGCGATTCAGGAGATGCAGGAGGTGGATTTTCTGGAGTCCACCTCCTCCGATGGGGTGTCGGAGATCAAGGTCAACATCAAGTATGAGTTTTCCAAGACCAAGGATGCCCTGCAGTTGGTGTGGACCAAGCTGAGGAACAAGGTGAGGGACGCCCAGAGCGACCTGCCCCCGGGGACGTACGAGTCTGTGGTGGTGGACGACTTTGGCGACGTCTATGGCCTCTACTACCTGATCACCGGCCAGGGGTTTTCCGATGCGGAGCTGCGCCGCTACGCCAAGCAGTTGCAGAGCGAGCTGCTGCAGGTGGAGGATGTGGCCAAGGTGACCCTGGGTGGGGAGCGCAGCGAAGGGATCTATGTGGAGATCTCCCGGGCCCACGCTACCGCCCTGGGGCTGAACATCAACAACATCTACGCTACCCTGGAGAGCCAGAACACCGTCAGCAGCGCCGGTGATGTGAAGATCGGCGACAAACGGGTGATCATCTACCCCAGTGGCAACATCGACTCGGTGGAATCCATTCGTAACCTGCAGGTCTCCTCCACCTCGGACGGCCAGGTGGTCTACCTCAAGGACATCGCCAATGTCTGGCGTGGCTACCAAACCCCCAGGGATCACAGCTACCGCTTCAACAGCCAACCGGCGGTGGCCATGGGGATCTCTGCGGTCCAGGGCAGTAACATCGTCAAGGTCGGCAAGGCGATAGACGCCAAACTGGCGGACGCCGAAAGCCGTCGCCCCTGGGGCATGGAGGTGAATCAGTTCTATCATCAGGGCCAGGAGGTGGAGGCCTCGGTACAGGGATTTGTAGCCAATGTGCTTATCGCCCTGGCGATCGTAGTGGTAACCCTGCTGCTGTTTATGGGGCTGAAATCCGCCGCGGTGATCGGCGCCATTTTACTGCTCACCATCGCCGCCACCCTGGCCACCATGCACATCGGAGGCATCCCCATGCACCGCATCTCCCTGGGGGCCCTGATCATCGCCCTGGGGATGATGGTGGACAACGCCATCGTGGTCACCGAGGGGATTCTGGTGGGGATGCAGCGGGGCATCAAAAAACTGGAGATCGCCAAAAACATCGTCACCCAGACCCAGTGGCCGCTGCTGGGCGGCACCCTGGTGGGGATCATCGCCTTCGCCCCCATTGGCTTTGCCCCCGGTGACACCGCCGAGTACACCGGCCACCTGTTCTGGGTGATCCTCATCTCTCTGCTCTACAGCTGGGTGTTTGCCCTGACCCTGACCCCGCTGTTCTGCTACTGGCTGTTCAAAGAGCAGCAACCCCAGGAGCACCAATCCCAGGAGAGCGGCTTTATCCGCAGCTACAAGGCCACCCTGGAGCTGTCGCTGAGACTGCGCGGCTTGCTGGTGCTCGGTATCTTTGGCCTGTTCCTCCTCTCCGCCTGGGGCTTCCAGTTCGTCAAGGATGGTTTCTTCCCCGCCTCCACCACCCCGCAGATGGTGGTGGACTACTGGCTGCCCCAGGGCAGCGATATCGAGCGCACCTATAAGGACCTGACCGCCGTTGAAGCCTTTATCCTGGAGCAGGAGGGGGTTGAGTCGGTCAATGCCACCATAGGGGCCGGAGGCCTGCGCTACATGCTGGTGTACGCCCCGGAATCGGAAAACAGCGCCTACGGCCAGTTGCTGGTGCGCCTGGATGATTACCGGCGCAACGATACCCTGATCCCCCTGGTTCAGAACTTCATCGACCAGAGCTTTCCCAACGCCCAGGCCAAGGTGTGGCGCTTCGTCCTCGGTCCCGGAGGAGGCTCCAAGATCGAGGCCACCTTCAAGGGGCCGGATCGGGCGGTACTGCGGCAACTGGCGGACCAGGCCAAGGCGATCATGATTGCCGACGGCGGTGCCATTGCCATCAAGAATGACTGGCGTCAGCCGGTCAGCGTCATCGAGCCCCTCTACTCGGAGTCCGAGGCCCGGCGGGCCGGCATCAACCGGGAGGATCTGGCCATGGCCCTGCTGACCAACTTCTCCGGCCGTCAGATAGGCACCTTCCGGGAGTTTGACGACCTTATCCCCATCTTTGCCCGGGCCCCCGCCCTGGAGCGGGTGGGGATAGAGGGGATTCAGAACATCCAGGTGCTGAGCGCCTCCACCGGCCAGAGTGTACCCATCACTCAGGTGGTGGAGGGGTTTCGCACCACCTGGCGAGATGGCCAGATAAAGCGGGAGGACAGGCTGTGGACCATCAAGGCCCAGAGCGATCCCCTCCCCGGTGAGCTGGCGTCGGATCTGCTGGGGCGCATCAAGGCCAAGATAGAAGCGATTCCCCTGCCCAACGGCTATACCCTGGAGTGGGACGGGGAGTATGGCGACTCCAGCGAATCCCAGGAGGATCTGGCGTCGGTGATCCCCCTGGGGGTGATGTTTATGGTGGTGATCGTATTCGTGCTGTTCGGTACCGTCCGCCAGCCGGTGATCATCTGGCTGGTGGTGCCCCTGGCGCTGATTGGGGTGGTGGCGGGCCTGCTGACCACTGCCACCCCCATGGAGTTTATGGGGATCCTGGGCCTGCTCTCCCTCTCCGGCCTGCTGATCAAAAATGCCATCGTCCTGGTGGACCAGATCGATCTGGAGATCAGCGAAGGCAAGCCTCCCTACCAGGCGGTCATCGACGCCTCCGCCAGTCGGGTGCGGCCGGTGATGATGGGCGCATTGACCACGGTGCTTGGGGTGCTACCGCTGTTTTTCGACGCCTTCTTCCGCTCCATGTCTGTGGTGCTGGTGGGCGGGCTCTCCTTCGCGACCCTGCTTACCCTGATCATGGTGCCGGTGCTCTACGCCCTGTTCTTCCGTATCCCGTCGCCTAAGGGCTAGGTAATGGATATAATCCGGGGTCCCAGAGGACGTGGAAATATCGACAAGGAGCGCCATGTACCACCTCAACCTCGACACTCAGGAGTTTCTGCGCCACCACTGGCAGAAGAAGCCCCTGTTTATCAAAGGCGCGTTTGCGGACTTCCTGGACCCCATTGAGCCCGATGAGCTGGCGGGGCTGGCCACCGAGGAGTCGGTCAGCAGCCGACTGGTGATCCAACAGGAGGGCCAGTGGCGCAGCGAGTCGGGTCCGGTCACCGACTTTGAACCACTGGGCGATTGCGGCTGGCAACTGCTGGTGCAGGCGGTCAATCACCTGGAGCCCGCCGCCAGCGAGCTGGCCGCCTGTTTCCGCTTCCTGCCGGACTGGCGTTTCGATGATCTGATGGCCTCCTTCGCCGCACCCGGTGGCGGGGTGGGTCCCCACATCGACAACTACGACGTATTTATCATCCAGGGCCAGGGGCAGCGCCGCTGGCAAGTGGGCGACCGGGGTGAGCACAAACCCAGAAAGGGCAGCGGCGCCCTGGCGCTGGTGGAGGATTTTGAGCCACTGTTGGACGTGGAGATGGCCCCGGGGGATCTGCTCTACATTCCGCCGGGCTACCCCCACTGCGGCCAGACCCTGACTCCCTCCCTCTCCTACTCGGTGGGGTTTCGTGCCCCCAGTCAGCAGGAGCTGCTGTGCCAATTGGCCGACCAGCTTCAGGACACCAACCAGGGCCAGCAGCGGTTCACCTCTGACTCCGAGCCCAGACAGGCCTCTCTTATCAGCGCCGACCATCAGCAGGGGCTGCTAAGCCTGATGGCCAAGTTGATCTCCGACCCCACCACCCTGCGCCCCATGCTGGGTACCCTGCTCAGCCAGAACCGGTTTGAACTGGATCCCCTGCCTCCCCAAACACCCCTGGAGTTGCCTCAGCTCATTGATGCCCTCGACCAGGGGGTAGAGATTGTGCGCATTGGAGGCCTCAAGGTGGTGCACCTGGAGGGAGATCGCCCCGGCAGCCTCTATCTGGATGGCCACCACTGGCTACTGAACACCCAGGCTCTGGCACTGCCGTTGCGGGAACAGGCTCGCCTGGGTTCTGGCACTCTGAGCCCCCTGTTGTCGGACAAGGAGGACAGCGCCACCCTGCTGGAGTTCATCAATCTGGGGTACTGGTATCTGGAGTAACACCGCCTCGGTCAATCTGAGTTGGCTGTTGACGCAGAGAATCCAGCATCAAAAAAGGGGAGCCGATGGCTCCCCGAATTTTTCGTGCGGTTGAAGACAGATGTTACGGGTGGAACTAGTCCGCCAGGGCGGCTGCAATGGCTGAGTGGCCACTGTAGCGTTTCATGGCCACCTTGCGACCATTGGCCTGAATGTGGAACTTCAAGTCCCCCTTGTAGGGGTCAAACTGGCGACGCTCTTCCAGCACCAGCTGCATCTCCCCAGAACCGGCATTGAACACCAGGTACTGAGGCTTGGAAGTGTAGAAATCGTTGGACTCGGGGTGGCTGATGTAGGGGTTGATGTACCTCAAGGTCACCACCTGCTTGCCCTCTCCCAGGTCCAGGGTTCGTCCCTGCTGCTGGGCGGGCGCACCATTGACCTCCATGGCGTAGAACCCTGTGGGCAGGGTCAGGGTGCTGGCTGAAGCCATGGATGCCATCATCATGGCCGCGGATGCAATCAGTGTACGCATTGTTGTTCTCTCCCTTTAGCGCGTGCTTTGCGGCTCTATGCCGCCACTCCCTATAAGATCTAACAGACAATGTGACTTTGATCACACCTTTATTTCTACTGTATCGAGTTCTCTGCTGAGTTTTTCCATGCCGACAGCACGGGCATCCGCCGCAACCGGTCCTGACGACACTCACCACTGCTGAGATTGACAACAAACAAAGTTCAGGCTGAATCTGGAGAGACAGGCACAAAAAAGGGAGGGCGCGAGGCCCTCCCAAAAGCGTGCAGGAATGAAACTGATGTTCGCTGTTACTGCTTGGAGTACTTGGCCGCTTCCTCACCGGCCAGGCGACCGAAGGTCACGATGTCGGAGATGGCGTTACCACCCAGGCGGTTGGCACCGTGAACGCCACCAGTCACCTCGCCGGCACCGTACAGGCCAGGAATCACCTTACCCTTGGTGTCCAGAACTTCGGACTTGTTGTCGATCTTCACGCCACCCATGGTGTGGTGTACGCCCGGACCCACTTCGATGGCGTAGTACTGGCCTTCGTTCAGGGCGCGAGGCAGCTGAGGACGCTCGAAATCACTGTCCTTACCGGCAGCCACAAACTCGTTGTAGCGGGCGATGGACTTCTTCAGCTCGTCGCCGTTGATGCCCTGGGATTTGCCCAGTTCCACGATGGAAGCGTTGGCAGGCACTACGCCCAGACCAATGTACTTCTCAATCTTCTTCAGAGACTTACGTACGGAGTCATCGAAGATCAGGAAGGCGGTCTTGCCAGTCTGTTGCAGGATGGCTGCGGCAGCCTTGTCACGGGTGGTGATCTCGTTGACGAAACGCTTGCCTTCGCGGTTCACCAGGATGGCGCCGTTACCACGAACCGCCTCGGTCACCATCACGCCGCCCTTGATGGACAGGGTTGGGTGCGCCTGGATGTACTTCAGATCGACCATGGCGGCACCGGCTTCGCCGGCCACGTCCAGACCGTCACCTGTGGCACCAGGCTGGTTGGTGGCTTTAAAGCCCTTCAGCTTGGGATCCAGTTTGGCAACACGGTCGTTGTTCTTACCGAAACCACCGGTGGCCAGCACCACGGCGTCGGCTTTCACCCAGTAGTAACCTGTGTACTTGCCCTTGACCAGCATGCCCTTCACTTTGCCGGAGGCATCTTTGAGGACTTCAACACCGCGGGTGTTCATGCGCATGTCGATGTCGCGCTTCACCGCGTTGTCATACAGCACCTGAACCACATGGGCACCCACACCGGCACCGCCGGTTGGACGGTGAGTACGGTTAACGGATGCACCGCCCATACGACCTACGTCGCTCAGATCCGCGCCCATACCGGTCATCCAGTCGATGGAGCCTGCGGAGTCCTCAACCAGCACCTTAACCAGGGCAGGATCGTTGATGTTGCGGCCACCTTTCATGGTGTCCTTGGTCATCAGTTCGATGCTGTCTTTGATGCCTTTGGCGGCCTGTTGCTTGGTCTCGGCGGCGTTCATACCACCGGCAGCCAGCTTGGCGTTGCCACCAATCACAGGCTCCTTCTCAATCAGCATCACCTTGGCGCCGTTGTCGAAGGCAGATACGGCGGCGGAGAAACCGGCGCCACCGGAACCCACAACCAGTACATCGACGGTGTCACGGGGGGCAGCAGCCAGGGCGGCTTCGCGGTCAGCCTTATCCTTGTGCAACTCGGCGATGGAAGGCTCGTGGCGCTCCCACTTGCCGTGGTAAGGCATGTCGAAATCGAAGCTGTGGCAGGAATCGCAGTAGTTCAGGGACTTCTGGTGGCCCGCGTGACAGGCGGTACAGGCTGGCTCACCGGGGAAGTGGGAAGCGTGAGCGTTGAAATGCTCGTGCTTGGTGGACTCGGCCACCTCTTTCAGATCGCCGTGGCAGCTGACACACTGACCATTCTCATGGCTCAGGTTGTCGTCAGACAACTCCATGCTCTCGGTGTGGCAGGCTTCACAGCCCAGGTTATCAGCGTGGAAATCGGCCAGATTGTCTGCAGCCAGAGTGGAAGCAGACAATACACCGGACACCAAAAGTGCACTCAGAGACAGTGCATATTTGCGAGCGTTCATCGATATCTCCTAGGTGGTTTTACGAACATGAAAAATGATTTTTCACGCCGTCAATAAAAGAGCCTTAATATTCATTTTCTGAACCATTTAAATAGAACAATTTAATGCTGGCTCTCTTTTACCTTTTATCTTTTGTCAGCCAAGGCGGAATTACAAGCCAGATACTCATTGGATAGACAGAAGTGAAACCACTGTCACAGCGGGGTTTTGCGGCTATGCAGATGTGCATTGCACCATCAACGCCTATGCGTTTTTGCATAGCGTTGCATTATCAGGGTCAAAAAAAACTATAAAATAAGGCTCGGAGCAAATATTAAAACCACAGACAATTAAACAAATATAAATTCCACTTTAGATCACATTATGTCGGCTATTTATTTCTTAATCTTTTCGCCAAGCAATCCCACACCAAATAAAATAGGGTATGTAAGATGAAAAAAAGCATTGTAGCTTCCTCTATGCTGCTGGCTCTGCTGGGCTCCACTGCAGTACAGGCAGAAATGCCCACCTTCTACGGCGCCATGCGTCTGGCCGTGACTGACGCCGACACCAGCTTCGCCTCCAACATCGGCGGTGGCGAAGGCACCACCATCGAGAACGACTTCTCCCTGGTTGGCATCAAGGGCAACGTAGCCCTGAACGACGCCCTGGCTCTGGTGTACAAGGCCGAGGTGATGGTTCGCGGTGAAGACAGCGCCGCCAGCAACCCTTTCTCCTCTCGTGACACCTATCTGGGTCTGAAAGGCGGCTTCGGTCAACTGACCTTCGGTAAGATGGGCTCCGCATTCTGGAAAGCTGAAGGCGGCGTAGACAAGTTCAACCTGACCAACACCGACATCAACCGTCTGTTCTCCGGCAACAGCCGCTACGGCGACATGATCAGCTACATCTCCCCTAAACTGGGTGGCCTGACTCTGATGGGTACCTACCAGCTGGAAGATGATGCCTACGGCGCCGACGCAGACGTCGAGGGTGACCTGTACTCAGTATCCGCCCTCTACGGCGACAAGAAGCTGGCGAAGAAGAACTACTTCGTGGCCCTGGGCTACAACGCAGGTCTGGGCGGCGATGAAGCCTACCGTGTCACTGGTCAGGTAAAACTGGGCAAGGTGAAGCTGGGTGCCATGTTCCAGGACACCAAAGACCTCAACTTCGAGAACCTGGATGGCAGTGGTTTCGTTGTTGACGCCGCCTACCCTCTGACTGACGTGATCACCCTGAAGGTACGTTACGGCCAGGACGACTCCGGTAACGGCAAATACGCGGGCAACGTCATGAAGAGCCTGGCTGGCCTGAACAAGGGCGACGTGACCAAGGCTGAAGTGACCAACTACGCCGTTGGCGCCGATTACAAGCTGAGCAAAGCCGCCAAGCTGTACGCCCACTACAGCCGTTTCGATGCGGAAGTGGCCACCGCTGCCGCCAAGCTGTACGACGAAGGTGACAACATCTTCACCATGGGTCTGCACTACAAGTTCTAACTCCTGTACGATGTACTTCAAGGGGCCTTCGGGCCCCTTTTTTTGGGACCGGCAACACAGCGCATGCTCCCCTGAGTGAGAGTCCGCACTGGACCTGAGTCCAATTCGCGATCCTCTGCACATCTCGGCTACCTACTCTTAGGTATGATTCTCCCATGAAATATTGCCTCTCAATTCTGCTGCTGTTCTCATCCCTCTGTCTGGCCTCCGGCGAGCCTGTGGTGTTTGGGGTTCACTCCAATACCGCACCGCTGGAATGGCGCAAGAACGGGGTGGATCAGGGCTTCAATATCGAGCTGCTCAAACGAATCGGTCAACTGACCGGACACAGCATCCACCCCAGGCGCAAATCCTTCCAGCAGTTAGTTCGGGATGTTCATAACCCTGACAGCGACATCGACGTCATCTGTGTGGTGAGCCCGGTGGCCATCAGCCGCAATGCCCAGCAATCCGATCCCATCTACGCCACCCACGCCAAGGCCTACACCCTTCAGGGTAAGAGCTTCATCAACAACTGGCAGGACCTGGCGGGCAAGCGTGTGGCGATCAAGGTGGGCTCCTTCGTCGACGTCTACCTGCGGGGGCACCCACAGAACTTCATCCGCATCGACGTGGACCTGTATGAAACCGGTTTCAAGATGCTGCTGCAGAAGCGGGTGGATGTGGTGCTGGCGGAGAACTTTGTCGCCCGGCGCCTTCAGCCCCTCTACCCCTCGGTGCGCAGTGCCAGTGATCCCCTGATCTACGGTGCCTTCAACTTCGTCAGCAATGACAAGAATGCGCCGCTGATGGCCGAGATCAACAAGGCCCTGCGTCAGCTCAAGCTCTCCGGCGAGTACGACCTGCTGGTGAACAAATGGTTTGGCACCGGCCGTGAGAAGGTGGATCTCACCTCCACCCACGAACAGGTGATGTGGGGCTCGGTGCTGATCGCCACCTTGGCCGCCATCGGCCTGGTGTTTACCTTCTCCATCAGCCGTCGGCTGCACAAACGCACCCTGGATCTGGATAACGAACTGGAGCAGCGTCGGCTGGCGGAAAGTCGCATCTCCCAGCTGTCGCGCCAGTTTCAATCGGTGCTCGACGGCATCCCTCACGGGGTGTTCCTGTTTGACCGCCGCCAGGAGTGCCTGTGGAGCAACGGTAAGAACCAGTCGATGCTGGAGTCCGGTGCCCTACTGGACAGCCTGGGCCTGCACTTCCAGCTGGCGCCGATATTGAGGATGGTACTCAACACCCAGAAGGGCCAGGTAAAGGAGCTGCACCAGGGGCAGCAGTACTGGCAGCTGCAGATCCACCCCATAGGTCAGGAGCAGGCGGTGGTGATGCTTGAGGAGACCACGGAGCAGCACAAGCTGCGCCAGGCCAATGAACAGGCCAGCCGCTTGGCCTCACTGGGAGAGCTGTCCGCAGGCATCGCCCACGAGATCAATAACCCCACCGGACTGATTGTCCATGCCATCGCCCTGTTCAGCGAAGCGATGCAGGATCTCAAGCCCGCCATTGAGCTGTACCGGGAGCAGGATCCCTTCTGGCTGATCGCCGGGCTGGACCCGGACCGGGCTCTGAGAGAACTGGACAACGGCAGCCACACCATCGAAGAGGGGGCCAGACGCATCGCCCGCATCGTCGATGACCTTAAGCAGTACGCCCGCCCCGCCGACCAGGCCAGCCACCAGAGCCTGAGCCTGAACGACGTGGTCCAGGTCTCCCTGCGCCTCACCGCCAACCAGGTGAAACGTTTCGGTGTCCAGACCGCACTGGATGAGCATGAGCCGAGAGTGCGAGGCGATGCCCAGCAGCTGCAACAGGTGATGATCAACTTGATTCAGAATGCCTGCCACGCCATGAGCCCGGACCGCGGCGTGCTCCAACTGGAGACCGGCCGGGATCCCCAGGGGGTCTTTATCAAGATTCGCGACAACGGCTGTGGCATGGACCACGAGACGGTACAGCGCATCAAAGAGCCCTTCTTTACCACCCGCCGCCATGTAGGCGGCACCGGGCTGGGGCTGTCGGTGTGCAGCCGCATCATCAATGAACACAATGGCAAATGGCTGGTTGAGTCCGAACTGGAGCAAGGCACCACCATGACCCTCTACTTCCCCGAGGAGGAGCAAGCATGAAACTGGCACGAAACCTATTACTGGTGGACGACGAAGCCCAGTGGCTGCGCACCCTCTCCATGACCCTGACCCGTCTGGTGCCCGAGGCCACACTGGACACCTGCGTGGACAGCCGCCAGGTGCTGAACCGCATGGAGCTTAAGGAGTATGCCCTGGTGCTGCTGGATCTGACCATGCCCTTCCACTCCGGAGAACAACTGCTGGAAGAGATCCGCGGCCGCTTCCCCAACACCCGGGTGATCATCGTCACCGGGGTCAATGAGGTGGAAACCGCAGTACGCTGCATGAAGCGGGGCGCCTACGACTACTTCATCAAGACCGGTAACGTCGAGGACCTGGCCAGCACGGTGCGCCGCGCCCTGGAAGTGGTGGGTCTGGAGCGCAGCTATCAGCAGATCAAGGAGAGCTTCCTCAGCCGTGAGCTGGCTCAGCCTGAAGCCTTCAACCACATCCTCACCTGCGAGCCGGCGATGCTGGACCGGCTGCGTTACCTGGAAGCCCTGGCCATCAGTCCGGAACCGATCCTGATCACCGGCGAGAGTGGCTGTGGCAAGGACCTCTTTGCCCAGGCCCTACACCGCCTGATTGGGGCGGAGACCCCCTTCGTCCGGGTCAACCTGGCGGGCCTCAGCCTGCAGGGGTTTGAGGCCACCCTGTTTGGCCAGGTTCGCGGTGCCGTCGAAGAGGATGAGCCAGCCCGGGCCGGCCTGGTGCACAGCGCCCAAGAGGGGCTGCTCTACCTGGATGAAATTGGCGACCTGCCCCTGGAAGCCCAGGCAAAGCTGCTGGATCTGCTGCAGTACCGTCAGTACTATCCCATCGGCAGCGACCGTCCCTTCCCGGTGCGCTGTCGCATCGTCACCTCGACCCAGCACGATCTGCTGGAGCTGAAAAAGGCGGGGCGTTTCCGTAATGACCTGCTCTACCGGCTGCGGGCTCACCGCATCAACCTGCCCCCCCTGAGGGAGCGCCCCCTGGACCTGCCGCTGCTGCTCAACCATTTCATCGAGCAGGCCAGTGAGCAGATGCAGCGCCCAGCCCCGCTGCTGCCGGCAGATCTGGCCACCAGACTGGCGGGCTACCCCTTCCCGGGTAACCTGCAGGAGCTCAAGGGGATGGTGTTCGACGCCGTCAGTCGCAGCGACGACACCCACCTGAACATCGCCCCCTTCGTGGAGGCGATGCAGGAACATCAGGGGGACGCGACACCGGCACAGCTACTGCGCTTCCCAGAACAACTGCCCAGCCTCGCCGAGGTGAACCGGGCCATCATCGAGGAGGCGATGAGCCGCACCGCCAACAACCAGACCGCCGCCGCCAAGATGCTGGGGATCAGTCAGAGCGCATTGAGCCGCCGGCTGGCCAAGGGGGAATAGAAAAAGGGGAGCCGATGGCTCCCCTTTTTTAAGGTTCTTCGCACATTAGCGGGAACTAGATACGAAAACGGCTGGAAAGGTTATTGTGTAGTCGCCAAACAAACCCA
>NZ_JBLXDO010000027.1:0-53390 GCF_048263965.1 Ferrimonas sp.
GACCAAGTATTTAGGAAACTACTTGGGCTGGCACAGAATGCTGGACCGACATAAGTACCGGCCCAGCTCTGAGCAGTGTCTGTTCGAAGCTGTTGGGTGGGGTTCAACAGTTACTTAGGACACAGCCCTTTTTTGTGCCTGCCGGTGCCTGCGCCAGTCTGCACCGATCCATCAGGTCAGATGATCCCCGCCGTCGGAACTCGGGTATCCTAGGGTAAGGCGCAGCGAATGGGAGAGCCACAGGGTGCAGGACGGGATCTGGCAAAAGGCGGTGATGGGTGCATTGATAGGGTTGAGTGCGGTGGCAGTCTCCCTGCCTATGTTGTCCCTGACTCAGGGGTTTGGCGCCCTGCTGCCCGCAACCTCCTGGTATGCGGTGTCGGTGACCGGCGACGCCCTGCTGGCGTATGCCCCCATGTGGTTGTTGCTCGCCGGGCTGAGTTATCGCCTTGGCACCCTGGAGTCCGGAATCTGGCTGGCGGTGGGGGCGGCGGCAGGTACCTATCTGGCGTTGCCGTTGCTGGTGGGCAGCAGTTGGTACCTGGCCAGCTGGATCTGGTCTCAACCCACCGCACTGATGGCTCAGCTTCTTGGAGTCTGTATGGGGATTCTCTTAGCCAGGCGCTGATCACTGGCTGGCCAGCTGATCCCTCATGGCGTCATAGTCCAGCAGATCCACATGCTTCTTGATCTGCTTCTCATCCATGTCTAGCTCCAGGGTGGTGACCCCGGGGATGGTCAGTTCGATGGTCTTTCCAGGTTTGCCAAACAGATCGCCCCGACTGCGGTAGCGATAGGTGCCGATCAGCACCACCAGGGAGCCCGAGTGGAAGATGTGGTCCGGCTCAAAGCTGTAACTCAGGGTGTAGACATGGATACGCCGCAGGAAGGTGAGGATATCGGTGGCGCCAGTCACTTTCTTGCTGGCGGTCTTGTCCTCGAACACCGTCTCCCGGCTGTAGAAGCGGTTCAGGCTGTTATAGTTCCTGCCGGTCAGGGCCAGGATATACTCCTGCGACAGACTTATCGCTTCAGGCACCGCCGGTTCGGCGGGTTCTGAGCTGGCCGGTTCATCAGGCACGATGTCGGCGCCGGCGGCCCAGGCGGTGGACGGCAGCAGCAAGGCAAGAACAATTCCGAGGATCAACGCGGGCACTACTACTCCTTGGGCAGGTCATTGAGTTCGAACGCGGGCAGAGAGAGGCGCCAGTAGATGGCGGAGACCCGAATCGCCAGGGCGCCGCCCATGGCGATCAGCATCGCCGGAACCTGCTCCACATCCATTTGAATAGAGATGGTATACAAAATACCACCCACGATGGAAGCGGTGGCGTAGATCTCTTTCCTCAGTACCAGAGGCACTTCCCGGCAGAGGACATCGCGGATCATTCCCCCCACGACGCCGGTCATCACCCCCATCATCACGGCGATCAGCGGTGAGGCGCCAAAGCTCAATGCTTTCTGGGCACCGATGACGGTGAACAGGGCCAGGCCGAAGGCGTCCGCCATCTGGAACCAGAGGCCGGAGAGTCGTCGTGGGCAACGGACCAGCAGCATCACCATCAGGGCGGTAAGCAGTACCACCCAGATGTAGTTGGTGTCATGGATCCAGAAGACCGGGGTGGCCCCCAGTATGGTGTCGCGCACGGTGCCACCGCCGATGGCGGTGACCGCCGCCAGGACGGTGACGCCAAAAGGATCCATTCTCAGCCGGCCAGCGGCCAGGGCACCGGAGACGGCGAACACCGCGGTGCCAAAGAGATCGGCGTAGTAGACGAAGTCGGTCACAATGATGCTTCCAAAGTGGCGATTACAGGGCGCCGTTGAGGGCCATGGCCAATGCTCCCCCTCCCAGCAACAGCAGGGAGAGCCACAGCCAGCGGGCCAACAGCAGCAGCTTGTCGGCTCTGAGCAGATGGTGAGCGGCCGGCGTCTGGGACGGACCCAACCTGGGGCGTTCCAACCGGCGATCCTCCAGCATCCAGGGGCCGCCGAGCTGGGCACCCAGGTGGTGGGCCATGGCAATCTGTGGCCAGTGGGCGCCCCCGGGCAGGGCCTGCTGGACCCGCTTGAGCTCATGCCAGCCCGCCAGGGGGCGGCCATAGAGGCTGAGGGTCAGGGCCAGCAGGGCATTAACCGGCAGTTGCAGCCAGTGGCTGCATCGGGCGACACCCTGGCCAAAAAAACGGGTTCTGGACTTTAACGGTGTCCATTGACGGGCCAGTTGCTGAATCAGCCAGATGGCAAAGGCCAGCTCCAGCCCCACCAGGGGGTAGAACAGCAGCCAGCTGAAGGTGGCGGTGGCCTCATGAACCAGCCGGCTCTCGATGCCCGCCTTGACCAGCCCCACCTCACTGAGGTTGTCGGTACGCCTCAGGGTAAAGGGGGCCAGAGCCTGCCGGGCTCGGCCTTTCTGACCAGACTGCAGCTGGCTGACCATCGCCCTGTGCTCCAGTTGCTGGGCACGGCCAGGCAGGCAGAGGGCGATGAGCAGAATGTGAAACGGCTCAGGGTAGGCTGCCAGGGAGACCAGTGCCCACAGCACGCCTGTGGCGGGCAGCAGGATGATCATCATGGAGAGCAGCCCGGCGAGCCTCTGTTGGGCCCCGTCCCGGTAGGGGTGGATCACCTTATCCGCAATGGCGTCAGCCACCGTGCCCAGCTTGTGGGCCAGTAGCCAACGGTCCGGCAGCAGCTGATTGATCAGCACCGCCACCCCCAGTATCAATGGGGGGGCCAGCCAGGGATAGAGGGGGCCCAGGATGCCTTGCATCAGTGGCTGAGCTTGTCCAGCATGGCGATCACCACCTTGGCGGAGTGCTCGCCGGCCTTGACGATGAAGCTGTCGAAATCGACGGCGGAATCGTCGTTGGCGTTGTCGGAGATGGCGCGAATCACCACGAAGGGCATGTCGAACTGCTGACAGGTCTGGGCGATGGCACCGGCCTCCATCTCACAGGCGGCCATGGCCGGGAAGTGGGACAGCATCACCTTGGTGCGCTCCGGATCGGCGATAAAGCTGTCGCCGGTGCAGATCAGGCCCTCGATCGCCTTCACCTCGCCGACTTCGGCGATGGCGGCCTTGGCAGAATCCACCAGGTCCTGGCAGGGCAGGAAGGCGGCGGGCTGGCTGGGCAGCTGACCCATCTCGTAGCCGAAGGCGGTGACGTCCACATCGTGGTAACGCACCTCGCTGGAGATCACCACGTCACCGATGGCCAGCTCACGGGCGAAACCGCCGGCGGAACCGGTATTGATCACTGCGTCCGGGGCGAAGCGCTCAATCAGCAAAGTGGTGGCGATGGCGGCGGTGACCTTGCCGATGCCGGAGCGGGTGACGACCACGTCGGTCCCATTGAGGGTGCCGGAGTAGAACTCGATGTTGGCAATGGTGGTCACGGTCAGGTTGTCGATGTGGCTGCGCAGCAGGGCAACTTCCTGCTCCATGGCGCCGATAATTCCGATCTTCATCTTCAGGCTATCTGTTTCCGGGAAAAGTGTGGCGGGCAGTGTAGCATAACCCAACCGGAAATTAGCCCCTTTTGGAGGGCCGGACGGCCAAACAAAAAGGGCGGCCAATGCCGCCCTTTGGGGAGTTACCTGACTGGACTAAGCCTGGTCGTCGAGCATGTCCAGGATGCCGGTGGCACCGTGGCGGCCCTCGTCGATGGCGGTCACCACCAGGTCGGATCCGCGCACCATGTCACCGCCGGCGAACACCTTGGGGTGACTGGTCTGGAAGGCGTACTTGCCCTGACTTGGGGCACTGACCCGGCCCCAGTCGTCGGTGAGGATACCAAACTCGCCGAACCAGGGCGCCGGGCTGGGCTGGAAGCCGAAGGCGATCAGCACGGCATCGGCCTCGAGGATATGCTCCGAACCCTCCACCGGCTGTGGACGGCGACGGCCCTGTTCATCCGGCTCACCCAGCTCGGTGTGGCAGCAGCGCACGCCAGTGACCTTGCCTTCGGCATCGGTTTCGATGGCCAGAGGCATGCGGTTGAACAGGAACTCCACCCCCTCCTCCCGGGCGTTGGTCACCTCACGGCGGGAACCGGGCATGTTGGCCTCATCCCGACGGTAGGCACAACTGACCTGAGCGGCCCCCTGGCGCACGGCGGTGCGCACACAGTCCATGGCGGTGTCACCGCCACCGAGGACCACCACCCGCTTGTCCGCCAGATCGACGAAGGGGTGCTCACAGGGGTAGTTTTCTACCGCACTGGTGTTGGCGATCAGGTAGGGCAGGGCCTGGAATACGCCATCGGCGTCTTCACCGGGCAGCCTGGCCTCCATCGCCTTGTAGGTGCCCATGCCCAGATAGACGGCGTCGTATTGATCCAGCAGATCCTGGAAGGCCAGGTCTTTGCCAATCTCCACGCCAAGACGGAACTCGATGCCCATCCCCTCCAGCAGGGTGCGACGGCGGCGCACCACCTCTTTCTCCAGCTTGAAACTGGGGATACCGAAGGTGAGCAGGCCACCAATTTCAGGCTGACGATCGTAGACCACCGCCTTGATGCCGTTGCGGGCCAGCACATCGGCGCAGGCCAGGCCGGCAGGTCCGGCACCGACGACGGCCACTTTTTCGTGGCGGGCTTCCACTTCGGACAGGTCCGGTTTCCAGCCCATGGCGATGGCGGTGTCGGTAATGTATTTCTCCACATTGCCGATGGTGACGGCGCCAAACTCATCGTTCAGGGTACAGGCGCCTTCACAGAGTCTGTCCTGAGGGCAGACCCGGCCACACATCTCCGGCAGGGCGTTGGTCTGATGAGACAGCTCCGCCGCCTCCAGGATCCGCCCCTGCTTGGCCAGCTTCAGCCAGTCGGGGATGTAGTTGTGTACGGGACACTTCCACTCGCAGTAGGGATTGCCGCAATCCAGACAGCGATCGGACTGCTCGGCAACCTGTTGCTGCTCGAAAGGTCGGTAGATCTCGACAAACTCCTGCTTTCGGGTAGTGAGCGGAGCCTTCTCGGGGTCGTGGCGATCCACCTCAAGAAATTGAAATACGTTGCTCATCTTCACTCCTTAACTTGCCTTGACCTGCAGTTGCTGGCTCTGCTCCAGCGCCATCAATTCGCCCAGTTGGCTCGCCTTGGGTTTGACGATGCGGAACTTGGGCAGCCAGTTGGTGAAATCTTCCAGGATCTCGGCGGCACGCTCGGATCCTGTGGTTTCCAGGTGCTCCTCCAGCAGGCGCTTGAGGTGCAACTGGACCATGGGCTCGACCACGGGCAGGGCTTCCACCAGCTCCTTGTTGAGGCGTCGGTCCAGGTAGTTCTTCTGGTCGAAGACATAGGCGAAGCCGCCGGTCATGCCCGCGCCGAAGTTCACCCCGGTGCGTCCCAGAACCATCACCACGCCGCCGGTCATGTATTCACAGGCGTTATCGCCACAGCCCTCGATCACCGCGATGGCGCCGGAGTTACGCACCCCGAAACGCTCCCCGGCGGTGCCGGCGGCAAACAGCTTGCCTCCGGTGGCGCCATAGAGGCAGGTGTTGCCGATGATGGCAGACTGGTGGCTGCGATAGGCCACGCCGGGAGGCGGGGTGATCACCAGGCGTCCGCCGGTCATCCCCTTGCCTACATAGTCGTTGGCGTCACCGGCCAGGGTCAGGTTCATCCCCTCGACGTTCCAGACGCCGAAGCTCTGGCCGGCGGAGCCGTTGAAGCGGATATCCAGAGGCGTCTCACGCAGTCCCTGGTTGCCCCACTTGGCGGCGATGTAACCGGAGAGCGAGGCGCCGACACTGCGATCGGTGTTCTGCAGAGTCAGCTGCCAGCCGGCACTCTGACGGGCGTCCACCGCCTGCTTGGCCAGTTCCAGCAGCTGCTGGTTCTTCAGTCCCTTGTCGTCCGGGTAGTTGCGCTCGGTGCAGAACAGCTCGGTATCGCTGCCTGCGGGCACACTGGCCAGCACAGGGGAGAGATCCAACTTGGCCTGGCGAGGGGTCTCCCCGGGCAGCTGGGTCATCAGATCAGTGCGGCCGATAAGCTGGTTGAACTCGGTTACGCCCAGCTTGGCCATGTAGTGGCGCAGATCCTCGGCCACGAAGCGGAAGAAGTTCTCCACCTTTTCCGGGGTGCCGTTGTAGTGATTGTTGCGCAGATCTTCACGCTGAGTGGCCACGCCGGTGGCGCAGTTGTTCAGGTGACAGATGCGCAGGTATTTACAGCCCAGGGCGATCATCGGGGCGGTACCGAAGCCGAAGCTCTCCGCACCCAGCAGGGCCGCTTTCACCACATCCAGGCCGGTCTTCAGGCCACCGTCCACCTGCAGGCGAACCTTGTGGCGCAAGCCGTTGGCCACCAGGGCCTGCTGCACTTCCGCCAGGCCCAGCTCCCAGGGGGAGCCGGCGTAGTGGATCGAGGTCAGAGGGCTGGCCCCGGTACCGCCGTCGTAACCGGATACGGTGATCATGTCGGCGTTGGCCTTGGCCACGCCACAGGCGATGGTGCCGATGCCTGGCTCAGACACCAGCTTCACCGAGACTCGGGCCTTGGGGTTGACCTGCTTGAGATCGAAGATCAGCTGAGCCAAGTCTTCAATGGAGTAGATGTCGTGGTGCGGCGGCGGCGAGATCAGGGTGACACCGGGGCGCGAGTAACGCAGGGTGGCGATCTCTGTGCTCACCTTCTTACCAGGCAACTGGCCACCCTCTCCGGGCTTGGCGCCCTGTGCCACCTTAATCTGGATGACGTCGGCGCTCATCAGGTAGGCGGCGGTCACGCCAAAGCGGCCGGAGGCCACCTGCTTGATGCGGCTGTTGCCCGGGCTGTTGAAGCGGCGCGGATCCTCGCCCCCTTCACCGGAGTTGGAGTGGCCGCCGAGGCGGTTCATGGCGATGGCCAGGGCCTCATGGGCTTCTGGAGCCAGGGCGCCAATACTCATGGCAGCGGTGTCGAAGCGCCAGAACAGCTTGTCTGCACCCTCCACCTGATCCAGGGCCAGGCCCTGCTGCGGTGGGGTCAGTTTGAGCAGATCCCGCAGGGTCGCCACCGGACGGGTGTCCACCAGCTCGCAGTAGTGGTCGTAATCCTTCTGATTGCCACTAGCGACCGCTTTTTGCAGTGCCTGGACCACGTCCGGGTTAAAGCAGTGGTACTCACCGCCATGGACAAACTTCAGCAGGCCACCGTGGCCAAGAGGCTGTCGCGCCTTGAAGGCGGCCTGATGCAGCTGCTTCTGGTCCTGCTCCAGGTCCTCGAAGTCGGAACCTTGGATGCGGGAGGTGACGCCGTGGAAACAGAGGTCGATCACCTCGCTGGAGAGACCCACGGCCTCGAACAGACGGCTGCAGCGGTAGCTGGCGATGGTGCTTATCCCCATCTTGGAGAGGATCTTCTGCAGACCCTTGTCGATGCCGGCACGATAGCCCAGCAGTCGGTCTCGCAGCTCCGCTTCGTCACCCTGCTGACGGGCCAGGGCGTCGATGGACTCGTAGGCCAGATAGGGGTAGATGGCGGTGGCACCGAAGCCGAGCAGCACCGCGAAATGGTGAGGGTCGCGGGCTGAGCCGGTTTCCACCAGGATGTTGGTGTCACAGCGCAGGTTGGTGTCCACCAGGCGCTTCTGCACCGCGCCCACTGCCATGGCTGCAGGCACCAGCAATTTGTCCTTGGACAGCTTGCGGTCGGAGAGCACCACCATGGTGGCGCCGTCTCGAGCAGCGGTTTCCGCTTCGGTGCACAGGCGGCAGATCGCCTGCTTCAGCCCTTCGGACTCGTCGTAGTTCAGGCTCAGGCTGACCGAGCGGTAATGCTCGTTGTCCAGGGCCATCAGCTGGGCAAAGTCGGAGTAGAGCAGCACCGGCGAGTCGAAGATCACCCGGTTGGCGTGACCCGTGGTCTCGTTAAACAGGTTCTGTTCCTTGCCGATGCAGGTGGCCAGGCTCATCACGTGCTTCTCGCGCAGCGGGTCGATGGCGGGGTTGGTCACCTGGGCAAACTGCTGACGGAAGTAGTCGCAGATGTGGCGTTCCTGCTTGGAGAGCACGGCAATGGGGGTGTCATCCCCCATGGAGCCGATCGCTTCCTGAGCCCCGGAAGCCAAAGGCCAGAGAATCTCCAGCAGCTCTTCGCGAGTGAGGTTGAACGCCTTCTGGTACTGGGTCAGTTGGGCACTGGAGAGGTCGCCGCACCCCAGGGCGCTGGCATCCAGCTGTTGAGGCGGGATCAGTCGTTTGGAATTGATGCGCATCCACTCGGCATAGGGGTGGCGCTGCTTGAGATCCTCATCGATCTCGAACGAGCGCATCAGGCTGCCGGTGAAGGTGTCCAGCACCAGCAGTTCACCCGGGCCGACCCGGCCCTTCTCAACCACCTCATCGGGCTGGTAGTCCCAGATCCCCACTTCGGAGGCCAGGGTCAGGATGCGATCCTTGGTGATCACATAGCGGGAGGGGCGCAGACCGTTGCGGTCAACGGCACAGGCGGCGTGACGACCGTTGGTCAGTACCACTCCGGCAGGGCCATCCCAGGGCTCCATGTGCATGGAGTTGAAGTCGTAGAACGCCTTGAGCTCCTCATCCATCTCAGGATTGGACTGCCAGGCGGGCGGGATCAACAGACGCATGGCGCGTTTGATGTCCATACCTCCGGCCAGCAGCAGCTCCAGCATGTTGTCCAGGCTGGAGGAGTCGGAGCCGGTCTCATTCACGAAGGGCGCCGCGTCTTTCAGATCCGGCAACAGTGGCGAGTTGAACTTGTACGCCCGGGCGCGCGCCCACTGGCGGTTTCCGGCAATGGTATTGATCTCACCATTGTGGGCCAGGTAGCGGAAGGGCTGGGCCAGTGGCCACCTGGGCTGAGTGTTGGTGGAGAAGCGCTGGTGGAACAGGCAGACGGCACTTTCCATCCTCAGGTCCGCCAGATCCGGGAACACATTGGGCAGGTCGGCAGGCAGCATCAACCCCTTATAGACCACCACCTGACCTGAGAGGCTGGCCACATAGAAGTCCGGGTCGTCCTGAAGCTGCTTTTCAATGCGGCGGCGGGCCATGTAGAGGCGGCGCTCCAGGTCCCGGGCACGCCAGCCTGCGGGAGCATTGATGAAGATCTGGGCGAAGGCGGGCACGCAGGATGCGGCGATGCTGCCCAGGACAGATTCGTTGACCGGCACGTCACGCCAGCCAAGGACTGACAGAGTCTCTCTGCCAAGCTCCTGCTCTATCAGGGTGCGCGCGTGCTGGGCCCGAACCGGGTCCTTGCTCATCATCAGCATGCCCACGGCATACTTGTTGGACAGGCGCCAGCCCTGCTCTTGGGCAAGGTGGCGGAAGAAGCCGTCGGGCTTCTTCATCAGCAGTCCGCAGCCGTCGCCGGTCTTACCGTCGGCACCCACGGCGCCACGGTGTTTCAGGCGATCCAGAGCCTGGATTGCGGTACGGACAATACGGTGACTGGGCTCGCCATCCATGTGGGCAATGAGCCCGAAACCACAATTTTCACGCTCAAAATCAGGCTGGTACAACGACATTCCCTCTCCTCCGCGTCGTGCAAAACTGACTACTACTAACACATAATTATGCAGGTGAACGATTCAAAGTACCTAGGCTGGGTACAAAGGTCAAACGATGCACCATTCTGGTAAGTTGGGCGAGAATGGAAGCATTCACAACCTATATCGTCGCCTTATAACCGGTTTACAGAGCAAACATTCTGCTATTTCGGTCAATAAACTGTGCGCTGACGCAGAAACTTCTTCCTCTAGCAGATCCAGATCCTGTTAACCAGCTCAAATATGGAGATAGATCACGCTGGCGATTGGGAGTCGCCAGGGGGCAAGGCTGAATAATCATTCGAAATATTGTGCAAAGCTGTGATCGGGATCCTGCGTTGGGCCGGTTCCCTTTAGGTACAATGGCCCGTTTTCCCAATTTTGGAGCAGTCATGGGGCTGGATCAGTACGTTCACACTCTGGGTAATCACATGAAGGCCCGCTACGGTCAGAAGATCCATAAGCTGACCATCGATGCCAGCTTCACCTGCCCCAACCGGGATGGCACCCTGGGCCGGGGTGGTTGCACCTTCTGTAATGTGACCTCATTCAGCGCCGAGGCCGGGCAGGGGAAAAGTGTGGCGGTGCAACTGGCCGAAGGCAAAGCCCGCCGAGGCGACTCCAAGCGCTACATGGCCTACTTCCAGGCCTATACCTCCACCTATGATGAGTATCAGGTGCTTAAGCGGAGATATGAAGAGGCCCTGGCGGTCTCTGACATTGTCGGCCTCTGCGTCGGGACCCGACCGGACTGCGTGCCGGACTCGGTACTGGAGCTGTTGGCCCAGTACCGGGAGCAGGGGATGGAGTTGTGGTTGGAGCTGGGGCTTCAGTCTGCCCACGATGACACCCTGAAGCGGATCAACCGAGGACACGGGTTTGATGTCTACCGTGACACGGTAGAGCGGGCACGTGCCATGGGGCTGCAGGTGTGTACCCACCTTATTATGGGCCTGCCTGGCGAAGGTCCGGAGCACGCCTTCGAGACTCTGGATCGTGTGCTGGAACTGGGTGTGGACGGACTCAAGCTTCACCCGCTGCACGTGGTGCAAAACAGCACCATGGCCAAGCAGTATGCCGCGGGTCGCCTGCCCCTGATGGACGCCGACACCTATATGGATACCGCCGCCGAGATGATTCGCCGTACCCCGGAATCGGTGGTGTTTCACCGGATCAGCGCCTATGCCAGGCCACCGGAACTGGTTGCCCCCCAATGGTGCGGGGACAAGTGGTTGGCCCTCAACGGTATCCTGGATCGCCTCAAGCGGGATGGGGGCCAGGGCAGCGCCCTCTAACCGATGTGAAAAAGGCCGCAATTGCGGCCTTTTCTCTTTCCGGAATCAGTCTCAGGGTTGATACCCGTTTTCGACACCCTTGCAGGTCACCGAGACGGCGTCATGGGCGTGCAGACTTTCCAGATGATTGACGCGCAGCCAGAAATCCTGGAACCGCTGCTCTTCATTGAGGGCGGTCTTCAGACGGCGGGCGGCATCTTCCACAAACATCAGGTTCTGACCGTTGAGGCGGGCGAACTCCTGCTCATCTTCCCGTTTTACCGCGGCCTGAACCGGGGTCGCCAGGGCGCCTTCGATGCGATCCACCAGGTTGACCAGAGGCAGTGCCTCCAGTTTCTCATCCAGCTTGACCCAGACCTGAGCCAGGCTACGCTGGCTGTGAGGCGTGGCCACCACGCCCTGGGTGGTTCCCAGCCACTGGTGCACCTCCTCGGCGGTGAGGGTCTGCTGGCTGGCAAACTGATTGTTGAATGCTTCCTGAATCAACTGGCGGGCCAGTGCGGCGGAGCAGGGGCAAGTGGAGGAGTAGGCGACTTCGACGCTCATCTCCAGAGACAGTTTGCCCTGATTCAGGCTGCCCACCAGTGTCACCGGGTAGGCACGCCAGCCGCTGTTTTCAGACAGCAGAGAGTTACGACGCAAGTGATAGTCGAAACTGATCTTCACCTTGGCGCGATCGGACAGCGCTTCGTGGGAGGAGATGAAGTCGTCCAGCAGAGATTTGAGGCTGGCAAGGGTCAACTCACCATTGAGAGACAGCTGGTCCAGGGCCAGATAGAGGCGCGACATGTGGATCCCCTTGGCCTGGGGATTGGGCAGGTTCACAAAGGCCTCCACCTTTGCGGACACTGAGCGGGACTGGCCGTCGTCGGCTTTAACCGTCAGTGGAAGTTCGATGTTGCTCATGCCCACCCAGTCCAGGGTGCCGCCCACCTGGGCTTTGGCACTGCTCGCTACATCGGGCATTGTTGTCGCCATGGACACAGACTCCGTCAATTATCTAACCCTCAAACTGCTTAAGGGCGGGATTGTAACATGGGGTGCGACGTTCGCCGCGAAAAACTTTGGTGTTCCGCTCGATTGCATCAAGCGGCTTTTTCGACCAAAAGCGCCCGGCAGGGCCGGGCGTTCAGGGGGGAATGGCCCCGCTCAGGGCAGGCAATTTACCGCAGTGAGCCTAGGGATCTCAACCATGGACTTTGTGGGGCTTTGGCCAGGCCGGCGAGGGCCTCAGCGGCCTCGGTGCGATCCTTGAAGCTGCCCCACAGAACCTGATACCACCCGTTACTGAAGTGTATGTGGGCATCGCTGCCCAGATTCAAGCCCTGTATCACCTGCTGGGCACTGGTTTTTTGACGGGTTGCGGCGATCTGCCAGGTGAGGTTGCCCTGCGGCTGCCCGGTGACCCAACCGGTTTCCTCACTCAGAGTGTCCATGCCACTGGCCTGCAGCAGTTGATACTGCGCCTGAAGTTCTGATACGGATCGGACCAGAGGCAGATCATTGGCAAAATCCTTGGGGATGTCCCGCAGTCCATACTGAGCCGAACGCTCACTGGGGAAGCGCCCGCTGAGCAGCAGGTACATCGGCTTGCCGTCACGCACAACCGGCAATTGGCTCAGTGACAGTGAGGGGTAGCGTTTCTTGAGGGTGGTCAGGTCCCAGGGACGCCGACTGGCTGCCAGCTGCAGAGTAAACTCCCTGGGGTCCATGGCCATCACGCCGCTGGGGACGGCTTGGGGCACCTGTGCCTTGGGGGTTGGTGGCTGCGGTTGTACCGGTGCCTGTCCCAAACGCTCCATCAGGGCGGCCTGCTCAACATACCCCACCTTGATGTCCTGGCGCTGGTGATCCAGAGGCTTGCCGGAGATCGCCACAGGGTAGAGGGGCTCCTCCATCAGTACCCCCTGGTTGTCCAGCACCGCCGGATCAGGCTGAAGCAGATAGTAGCCGGGTTTGATGTCGTCAAATCGATACTCACCTCTGGGGCCGGTGACCAGGCTGGCCAGGGGTTGGCGATGGAGATCCTTAAGCACCAGAGGAATGCCGGAGAGCCCTTCGTTGCTGTTGTCCCGCAGTACCCGGCCCTCCAGGTCCGTCAATCGCACCAGGGGCAGATCCAGGGCCACCAGTTTGCCGGTGACCGGCATCGCCTGTACCGGGCCATCTCGAAGCACCAGGTCCGAGGGCATAAACTCAGGCTCTACAGCGATTCGGTAGAGCTGATTGGAGGGCACCTGAGTCAGTTTCACCAGACCGGTATCATCACTGGGGGAGTGGGGCAGCCCAGGCGCCGTCAGCATAGGCAGACCTGCCAGGGGGCGGTCACTGGGGTCGAAGCGTCCATTGTTGTTGATGTCTTCAAACACCCTAACCTGAATGTCAGACAGCTGAGGGCGGTAGTCCACCCCTTTCAAGCGTCCATCCTGATAGTTGAGGGCCACGGCGCTGGTGGCCATGACCTGCCAGTCGCCGCGGGTATTCACCTCCCCTTCCAGGCCTAGGGTCAGCCATTGCCAGGTCAGGGAGAAACGGTGGCCCAGGCCGAAACGACTCTTACTGTCCAGAGGATCCTGGTAGTAGAGCTGGGTCTGATTGTTGACGCCCCGCCACGGTCGCCAGCGCAGGGTGGTCAGGACCTCCCCTATCCCCTCGCCGGTCTGATAGTTCAGGTGGCCAGAGAGGTTCCAGCCCCGCATCGGGGTATCAAACAGCAGCTGGCCGCTAAGGCGCCGAGACACATCATCGAAGCGGGTGTCGTAGGCCAGATAATGGGTCAGATTGAGTCCGGCAAGCTGGGTGCTGAGGCGGTTATCGAACAGGAAGCCGCTGCCCATCTCTGTGTCCCGGAAAGCGGTGCCAAACTGGTACTGCAGGCCTGCGGCCTGGGGCAGAGCCCCTTCGATCTCGAAGCGGGTGGCACGGCGGACCTCCACCAGCTCCCCGGGGGTGCTGCGACTGGATTGAAAATCCCCAAAATCGTTGTGGGTGAATCTCAGGCTGTGGTCTGTGCCAAGCAGGGTTTGCCAGCCCAGGGCGTAGGCGCTGTCGCCTTCGGCCTCCATGGCCGCTTCGGCAAACCAGGTGCTGTCGGCAAAAAAGAGGGTAGCCCGGGTGCTGAAGTAGTCGCGGTTCTCTATGACTCCATCTTCCCGCACGCTTTGCTGACTGTATCCCACCCCCAGGGTCAGGCTGTCGGTGAGGCCATAGTCCACCCTGGCATCATAGGCCCGTCGCAGCCCCAGGCTGGCGAGTTCTCCATCACTCTTATGGGTAAACAGGTTGCTGGTCTGGTCGATGTAGAATCCGGAGTAGCTGACCTGTCCGGCAGCCAGGGTCGCGCCGCCACTGTGAACCGTGCGCCGCCTCACCAGGTACTCGCCATTGGGGCCGAACAGGTGCAGCTCAAACAGGTTGGAACCCTCGAGCAGGGGCAGGTTGCTGAACTGGTAGTGGTTGTCCTGGTCTGCGGTGGTGACTCGCATCAGGGCGCCGTTTCGGTAGAGGTTGACCGACCATCCTTCGGGGGCGTTGCCTTCGATGACGGTGCGGCCAAACCTGGCCTGGTCCCGCTGTTGGGCATTACCGAACACCACCCCCTGACCCTCTATCTGGCCGTGGATCAGGTTGTCTCCGAAGTAGCGAACGTCCCCAACCTGGTATCCCCCCAGTTGAAAGGGCATCAGTCCGTCCAAGTCGCCAAAATCCCGGGAGATGCGCAGTCGGAAGCGTTCATCCTCTCCCTGGGTGCGTCCGGCGCTGAACTCATAGGAGTGCATGGCCAGATCGCCCTGGGCGAACAGGTTGAACATATAGTCTTCGGTGACAAAGTCCTCACCGGCCAGATCTGCCTCCCCCTGCAGGTAGACCAGGGGAGGGGTGGAGAGCCGATAGTCATGGGGGTGCTGAGGGTCGAAACTGGTCTGGGTCAGATCCTTCTGTTCATTGGGATCCGCGGTGACCTGATTCAGGGTGATCGCCTGGTCCACCGCCGGCATGGGGATGACCCCTGACGCATTGATGGTTTGGCGCAGGTTCTGAATGTTGAGGGTTAAAGGCAGCAGCTGCTGGATAAATTCCGGTGGCAGGTAGATATCCAGGTTATTCCGCCCCCAGATCATCTCAGGTGCCACGGTGATCTGCTTGAGCCCTCGCCTGGCCTTGTCCTGATTGAGGTCCAGCATCAGGTTGGCGTTTTCTCCCTGGATCCAGCCGGAGGCGGTCAGGGCATGGGGGTCTACCTTGACGTCGATGCCCAGTGATGCAGCCAGCCCCTGAAGGGGCAGCAGCAGCTTCCCCCGATAGAGGTAGACGGGGAGCTGATCGGTCAGCTGGACACCTCTGGCGTGAAGGGTGAAGGGCCGAAGATTCTGATTGGGAAGGTCTATCTCTTGGGAAAAGGCGTTAACGCCGTAACAACTCAACAATCCTGACAGAATTAGGCTAACAACTCGCATCAAACCAACTACGTTCGGTATATAACTGCCGGCGATGATAGCACCATTCATTCAGATTCATGGGTGTAAAACCAATAATTTACAATGGTTAAATTGTCCTGCTGTGATAACCTGTTTCTCTTAGGATGTGATGAGTTAGATGGAGTGTACGCATGACGGACGCAAGTACCGCATCGCTGGATCTGCAGACCCTGGATGCCTATTGTGCTGCCATTGGTGCGGCAACCCTGCTAAAGAGTGTGGTGGTGTTTGAGCAGATGGCGCCTGAGTACCTGCAAACCATGGCTGCCGCCATGCATAGCAAGGACAAGCCTCTGTTGTGCAGTGAAGCTCATAAGTTGAAGGGAGCCGCAGGCTCCGTGGGATTGAAACGAATTCAGGAGTTGTCTCAGCAGCTTCAATGTGGCGATCTGCCTCAGTGGCAGGAGGGTCATGAGCAGTGGTACCAACAGATTGAGCGGCACCTGGAAGAGGATGTGGCCAGTCTCAAGCAGTACCTGAGCCAACGCAGTTGAATCTGAGGTACAAAAAAAGCCGCTGAGAAGCGGCTTTTTTTATGGCTGAAGCTTACTGGTTTTCCAGCTGGCCACAGAAGCGGTAACCTTCGCCGTGAATGGTGGCGATGATCTCCGGAGTCTCAGGGTGGCTCTCGAAGTGCTTGCGGATACGACGGATGGTCACGTCCACGGTACGGTCGTGGGGCTTGAGCTCACGGCCGGTCATCTTCATCAGAAGATCCGCACGGGAGAGGATCTTGCCCGGGTTCTCAACGAAGTGCAGCATGGCACGGAACTCACTGCGAGGCAGTTTGAAGGGCTCGCCGCTGGGGCTGACCAGAGAACGGCTGTTGATCTCCAGGGACCAGCCATTGAACAGGTAGTGTTCCACCTGAGGCTTCTCTTCCGGTGCCTTGCTGGAACTGACGATGCGGTTCAGCAGGTTGCGGGCACGGATGGTCAGCTCCCGAGGATTGAATGGCTTGGTGATGTAGTCATCGGCACCGATCTCCAGGCCGAGAATCTTATCAACTTCATTGTCACGACCGGTGAGGAACATCAGGGCGATGTTGTTGTTCTCACGCAGCTCGCGAGCCAGCAGCAGACCGTTCTTACCTGGCAGGTTGATGTCCATGATCACCAGGTTCACCTTGTGCGCCTTGAGCACATCGTGCATCTCGTCGCCATCTACGGCCTCGGATACCAGGTACCCTTCTGCTTCAAAAATACTTTTCAGTGTGTTTCGAGTGACGGCTTCGTCCTCGACAATCAAGATATGTGGATTTTGCATGATCAGCTACCTAAAGCCCATTTTAAACCAACCGTCCTGAACGGAGTCTCCCTCCATCAGGACAAGAATGCCTATGCAAATTCCTTTTCGGCGTGTAATAGCCCGATGCGCTAGCATTGGGGGAGCAGGACGAATTGGGATTCGCTCTGTTCATTTGAAGTTCCCAAAATACCGTATTTTGGCTCAAATGTTATCCGCAAATGTTAACAGAATCCGATTTCTGCCGAATGTGTCACACTTTATGAAACTCACGGATGATTTTTGTTTCGGTCTGTAAGTCCGAACGCCTAAAGGTGTCTGTAATGATAGACGAATTACAGTATTGTGCCCCGGCGGTAACAGCCCAGAGGCGGGTTGGGCCAGTTAAAACTGTGACCCGTCCTCCCGTAACGGGAGCTGAAGGGGTACATTACTTACTCAATCGTTTGACATTAAAACTGCATTAAGGTTTAGTGTCTGCAACCCTTTAGGTTTAGTTTTAACCAGACTCCCTGTCTGCAAGCTGAACCCAGGGCCAGAAGAGGTGCACTGCCCAGGCAGTTCCGGTGAGAGGGTCGGTCCTTTAAGACACGGAATCAGGGGGAGCAGTGCCGAGAGGGGGCCGGCGGCCGATCGCCACTCCTTCGGTCGATGGGGCTGAATCCCCATGACTGTCACCGTAAGATGTGGTGGAGAGCTTCTGGTCGCTTACGCCGTACCCTGCGTGTTGTCGATCCAGACTCTTCGAACAGTGATACAGGTTCGAAGTCATGAATAATCCTATACCTACCTTAACCGTCGCCAAGTTCGGCGGAACCTCAGTGGCCGATCTGACGGCGCTGAACCATTGTGCCGACATTATTCAGTCGGACTCTTCTGTCCGTCTGGTGGTGGTCAGTGCCGCCGCTGGCGTGACCAACCGTCTGGTGGAGCTGGCCTCCGGCAATCTGGACGAGCCCCGTCGACAGCTGTTGCTGAGAGAGGTGGCGGCCATCGAGTACGCCATGCTGGATCGCCTGGAGAACCCCGCCACCATTGCCGCCGAGCTGGATGCCCATCTGGCGGAGATGGACAGGCTCTCTAAAGCCCTGAGTGATCAGCCCGGCTGCGCCGAGTCCATGGACAGGCTGCTCTCCATGGGGGAGCGCTGCTCCTCGCTGATGATGACCCAGCTGCTCAGTCAGCGCGGGGTGGCTGCTCGCAACTTCGATGCCTGCCAGGTGATGCGCACCGATGACCACTTTGGCCGTGCTACGCCGGAGATCGGTGCCATAGGCCGGCTGACTGCGGAGAAGCTGGCCCCTCTGCTTGAGTCTGCGGTGGTGGTGACCCAGGGGTTTATCGGCAGCGACAGTGCCGGGCGGGTAACCACCCTGGGGCGGGGCGGGTCAGATTTCAGCGCCGCGCTGATGGCGGAAGGGCTTGGGGCAAAGACTCTGGCGATCTGGACCGATGTCGACGGAATCTACAGCTGTGATCCCCGAGTGGTGTCGGACGCCAGGCCCATCGAGGAGCTGAGTTTCAATGAAGCGGCGGAGATGGCCACCTTTGGCTCCAAGGTGCTGCACCCAGCCACCATATTGCCGGCGGTGCGCAGTGGCACTAGCGTGTTTGTCGGATCGACCCGGGCCCCGCAGCAGGGTGGCACCTGGATTCGCAATCGCTGCGATAGCAAGCCGGTGTTCCGGGCCCTGAGCCTGCGGCGCCAGCAAACCCTGCTGACCTGCCACAGTCTCAACATGCTTCACGCCCAGGGGTTCCTGGCGGAACTGTTTGCCATCCTGGCCCGTCATCGAATCTCAGTGGATCTGATCACCACCTCCGAGGTGTCGGTGGCCTTGACTCTGGATCAGACCGGCTCGGATTCCAGCGGCCGTGCACTGATCTCCGACGCACTTCTGGAGGAGCTCTCCCCCCTGTGCCGGGTGGAGGTGGAGCAGGATCTGGCGCTGGTGGCGGTGATCGGCAATCACATTGCCCATACTGCCGGCATCGGCCTCAAGGTGCTGGACGCCATGTCAGGCAGTAATGTGCGGATGATCTGTCAGGGCGCCAGTGCCCATAATCTCTGCTTCCTGGTGAGAGGGGAGGAGGGGGAGGCCGTGGTCCGGCGGTTGCACCAGAGCCTGCTGCCAGCCTAAGCGGCAAGCCGGCCTGAGAGACAAAAAAGGGGAGCCAGATGGCTCCCCTTTTCAGTTCAGGTTTGGCTTAAGCCAGCTTGCGGCGGCGCAGCAGTGCCAGGCCGGAGAGGGCCAGAGCCAGGAAGCCGAAGCTGGAGGAGTCGCTGTCTCCACCCTGGGCTTTGGTCATGGTGACCACCACTTCGCCCTTGTTGCTTTCAAGCTCACCATCGCTGGCCATCACACTGAAGGTGGCTTGCTTGCCGGCGCCGTCAGCAGGCAGGGTGAACTGGACGCGACCGCCATTGGTGCTGAAGGAGACGGCGTCACCCCCGGTCTGTTCAACGCTCCAGCTGAGGCTGTCTCCATCCACATCGCTGCTGATGCTGCTCAGTTCCAGGTACAGGTTGGTGCGAGCGGCACCGGAGAGCTCAGTGGTCTCGGCAACCACAGGGGCATCGTTTACAGCGGCAACGTTCAGCATCACCTGGGCTTCACCCGCAGGCAGGTCACCATCGATCAGGGTGTAGCTGAAGCTGTCACTGCCGTTGAAGTCCTTGTTGGGGGTGTAGGTGAAGGTGCCGTCATCCGCCAGGGTCAGGGTGCCGTTGGCTGGCTCAGACTTGATGGCAGGAGTCAGGTCTCCAGTGCTCTCAACGCTGAACTGGCGAACGGCCATCTGCTCGATGCCACCGGCAGCGGCGGTCAGCTCAACCAGTTTGGTGGCGCTGTCGCTGTCGTTGTCGGTCACGGTGAACTCCATGGCGGCGTCTTCGGTCACAGCGATGCTGTCATCGGCAGCGGCGCCGGTCTCATCCAGCATCAGCTCGAAGCTGAAGTCGATGTTGCCACCGGCCAGGCCGGAAACATTGTACAGGTCGTCGGCTGCAGGGGGGGTGCCGGTACCATTGAAGTGCAGGTTCACACCGGCGGAGGCGTTGCTGTTCTCCGCACCAATGGTCAGAGCCGCTGGCAGGCTGTCCACCTTGAGGTACTGGTAGAAGACACCTTCATCTTCGGTCAGGCTGATCCACACCTGGAAGGTGTAGCTGTTGTCGGAGCTGTCGCCGTAAACCTTGGCTTCGGCCCACTCAACCACCAGCCAGTCAGGGCCGGAAGCCCCAACGATGGACCAGTAGACGTTACCGCCACCGGCGGTGTCGGTATCGCTACCCTTGAGATCCAGATCGGTCCAGAAGGGCGCCAGGATGTTGTTGGGCTGGTTGGCGTCGGGCAGTTGGCGGTTCAGCCAGGTCCCCGAAGTGTTGCCACCACCCACCAACACGATGCCATTGGTGGATACGGTCACATAGTCGTACTCCTGACCCAGGTACTTGAATTTCAGGTCAGCAACAGACAGATCCAGATTGAAGGCGGATTCATCACAGCTACCGGAGCAGGCGGCCGGGCGGCCGGCGGCGCTGGGGCTGTAGCCCAGGCTGGCGTCGATCTTGTTGATCAGCACCTGGGGCTTGCCCAGATTACCGGCCCAGGTGATGGTGCCGTGGTCTTCGTTCACGTTGTAGCTGGTGGTGGCCGCGCGGTTGCCAGCCAGCTTGGCGGAATCTTCCACCATGGAGGTGCCCTGAGGCAGCTTGGCGGTGATGGTCACCAGCTGGTCTTCGCTGAAATCGGCGTTTTCGAAGTGGGTATCGATGCTCACAGACTTGTCAGAGGTGGTGCCATCGGCGGTCACGGCGATGTTGCTGCCGGTGGCGTCCATGTTCTGGATCACCAGGGGCAGGTGGGCCTGATCGTCGTTGATGCGCACCTGGCCAAACAGCCAATCGCCCTGCCCAGCCAGACTGCCGTCGACGGTGAAACCGATCTTGGCACTGCCACCGCCGGCCAGGGTGATGGCGTCCACGTCGAAGTCGATGTCGGCACCGCTCAGAGCGCCACTGAGGTAATAGGTCTTCTCGTCGCTGCCCGCATCACGCTTGTCGTAGAGGTGGAACTCAAACTCACACTCCTTCACACAGGCGGCATCCACCAGGGAAGGCTTGGAGAAGGTGATCTCGGCTTGGATGGCGTTGGCCACCTCCAGACGACCGGCACCGGCGTCGAAGGCGTCGGCGGCGGTGACCGCGTCATCTTTACGCAGGCCGGAGTCCTTGGTGGAGGAGGTCAGGGCGGTCTTGATGTCCACCGCAGACCAGTCCGGGTGTGCCTGCTTCATCAGGGCGGCGGCGCCGGCCACATGGGGGCTGGCCATGGAGGTGCCACTGATGGCGGCGAAGGTGGCGCCGTCGCTGCCCGGGTCATCCACAGACCAGGCTGAGAGAATGTCGGTGCCCGGGGCAGCCAGATCAGGCTTGAGGATGCTGGAGTCGCCGTTGGGGCCTCGGGAGGAGGTGCCGGACTGGATGTCGGCGTAGTCGGAGTTGACCAGGGCCTGGGTGGCCTGGCCGACGGTCAGGTTGATGGCGCTGTCGCCGGCGCCTTCGATGGCGGCGACCACGGCGGTGCCGTCGGCCTGATCAATCATCACCGAGGGGATGGTGCCATCGTCCATGGACATGGTGATGGGCTGACCGGCGCGGTTGTTGTACACCACCATGCCGATGGCGCCGGCGTCGGCGGCGTTGCTTGCCTTGTCGCTGAAGGCGCAACTGCCGCGGCTGATGACGGCGATGGCGCCTTTAAAGGCGTCGGCGTCGAAGGGGGCGCACCCTTCGACGTTGTCGGCGTCCACAAACAGAGCAGCCTTGGCCGGAGCGGTCAGATCCCCATCCAGGTCTGCCAGGCGAGCCTCGCCGGTGCTCTCCACGGAGACGGCATCGCTGACGGAGCCGATGGACACCGGCTTGGCGAAGAATCGGCCGTGGGTAAAGTTGGCCACGGACAGACCGGACTCGATGCAGGAGGGGCAACCGATGGACTGGGCGCCCTGGCTGCCGCTGTTACCGGCGGAGGTGGAGACCAGGATGCCGGCGGCTTCCGCCGCTTCGAACGCGTCCACATAGGGGCTGAACGCCGGGTTGGAGCCGGCACCGCCGCCCCAGGAGTTGTTGATGACGTCGGCGCCATCCTTCACGGCCATCTCCAGGGCTTCCAGCAGCATGATGTTGGAACCGGAACCGCCGTGGATGTCATCGGCGGGGGCAAACAGCGCCTTGTACACCATCAGGTAGGCGCCGGGGGCCACACCGGAGATCTCGGTGTCGACACCGGAATAGCTGGCGCTGATGACGTTACCCACAGCGGTACCCGCAACGTGGGTGCCGTGGCCACCATAACCCAGGGGGCTCATGTGCTCATCGGGGGCCACATCGAAAGTGGGGGTGGAGTAGCGGGCAACAATCAGCTTGTTGTTACAGAAATCTTCGGTGGTGGCGCAGTAGTCGTCTTCGGGACGATCCCACTCCAGTTCATCGAAGTTGGCGCCGGAGAACATCGGGTGCTCGGGGCGGATACCAGAGTCGATGATGGCGACCTTGATTCCCTTACCCGCTTCGGAGACGCCGCCCATCAGTTCCCAGGCTTCCGGGGCATGGATCAGGGCTCGGGAGGCATCCATCTGGGTGGTGTAGATGGCGTGGTCATAGACGGCGGCCACGCCGGGCATCGCCAGCAGCTTCTCCTTGGTCAGGCCCTGACCGGAGACACTGACGCCGTTGAACAGGGTGTCGAACTGGCGTTCTACCTTGGCACCAATACCGGCGGCCTGCTGGGCGAAGCCCTGACGCTTCTGCTTCAGGTAGCTGGCGTAGTCCTGCACCTTGGGGCTGGACAGGTTCAGCTTGTTGCGCTTGTCGCGGATGGCGTCAGTGGCGACAAAGCCCGCTACGCCGCCTGAGTAGGTGGCGATGGGGGCATCATTCAGTTTTACCAGGAAGCGGGGTTGCTGATCCTGGTTGTAGTTGCGTTGTGCTGGTGCATAAAAATTTTCAACCGGCGCTTCGAGAGAAATTCCCTGATCTCTGAAGTCCGTGGCGAGGGCTGACCCTGAGGCGAGTAGGGCGCCCACTGCGATCGCTATACGAGTTTTCATTCTTGTTGATTCCCTGATTTTATTAGGTTTGGCTAGTTAACTTCCTAAAGCCTTTCGCCTTTTTAGACGAATCGTACCTTGTATCAGGAGTCACTGGTGAATGCGAATGGCCCTCCCAGAGAAATCTTCTGTGATTCTGTTTCTTTGTGGAATGTTAATCGGTTGTTTATGGGGTTATCTGGCGGTGAATGGGCTGCTGAAGCGAAAGCAGGGTCTCAGTTGACTGAATTTGCTCAATGCTTTGAATTTTATGCACTAATAGCTCGTGAAGGGCATCAATGTTGTGGGTCAGGATCTTGGTGAAGATGCTGTAGTGACCTGTGGTGTAGTAGGCTTCCACCACCTGGGGCAGGGCCAATAACTTTTCCAATACCGCCGGATAGTCACCGGCGGCCTTCAAATTGATGCCGATAAAGCAGCACACCTGATACCCCAGCTTCTTAGGGTTCACCACCACCTGAGCCGAGGTGATGATCCCCGCCTGTTTCATCTTCTCTACCCGCACATGAATGGTACCCGGACTGACGCCATTTCGCTTGGCCAGCTCCGCATAGGGGGTACGGGCATCCTCCTGTAGGGCACACAGGATGGATCTGTCCAGATTATCGATTCGATACTCTTCGGTCATTTTTTTGCCTCCCAATTAGCGAATCCTCAATATATCCACAATTAATTGATGAATCAAAAGGCGATCAAGTTTCTTTGTTGTTGATTGTTGAATTTGGTGGTGAGTATGGTGAAAAATCCTCTTCCAGATAAGCCAAAGATTGAGGATCGGACAATGAAACACAGCTACATCGAGACCCAGCAACAGATCGCCTTTGTGAAAGAGACCTTTGGTCAGCAGCTGAGTCGTCGCCTCAATCTTCTGGAGGTGCAGGCGCCTCTGCTGTCCGAAGTGGGCAGTGGCCTGCAGGATGGGCTGTCTGGTCATGAAAAAGCGGTGCAGGTCCAGGTCAAAGCGATGCCGGAGCGCGGCTTCGAGGTCGTGCACTCCCTGGCAAAATGGAAGCGGGCAACCCTGGGCCGTTATGGTTTCGGCGCCGGTGAAGGCGTCGTGGCACAGATGAAGGCGCTGCGCCCCGATGAGGACAGCCTGGGACCCAAACACTCGGTGTATGTGGATCAGTGGGACTGGGAACAGGTGCTCGGTGGCGGTGAGCGTACCCTGGAGGGGCTGACCACCCGGGTGGAGGCGATTTACCAGGCTTTGCGTGATACTGAGGCGGCGGTGGCTGCCCGCTTCGGCTTGCCTGCCATCCTGCCTGAAACCATCAGTTTCGTTCATGCCGAAGCGTTGCGCAGCCGCTTCCCTGACCTCTGTGCCAAGGAGCGGGAAAAGCAGATCTGCCGGGAGATGGGGGCGGTGTTCCTGATCGGCATCGGCGCCGAGTTGGCCGATGGCCAGGCTCATGACTGCCGTGCCCCCGACTACGATGACTGGAGCAGCGAGTCTGAGCTGGGCAAGGGGCTCAACGGCGATATCCTGGTGTGGAACCCGGTGCTGGAGGACGCCTTCGAACTCTCCTCCATGGGGATTCGGGTGGATGCCGAAGCACTGGCCAGACAGATGCAGCTGGCGGACAAGGCTCAGGAGCTGGAGCAGCCCTGGCACAAGGCTTTGTTGGCGGGCGAGCTGCCCCAGACCATAGGCGGCGGCATCGGCCAGTCGCGGCTGACCATGTTCCTGCTGGGGATGAGTCACATCGGTCAGGTGCAGTGTGGCGTATGGCAGGAGGCCTGCCCCAGCCATTTGTAACGCTGAGAAATTAAAGCAAAAGGGGCCCGGGTGGCCCCTTCTTTGTGGTTGCGGATCAGTCGAAGGGGAGAGGGGCTTCGAAGGTCATCGGTGTATTCCTGTCGGGGTGGCTGATGGTCAGACGGCTGGCGTGCAGCTGCAGCCGGTCTGCTTTATTCAGGGCATCGCCCTCTGCATAGAAACGGTCGCCACAAATGGGGTGACCCAGGGCCAGCATGTGCACCCTGAGCTGATGTGAGCGACCGGTGATGGGGGTCAGTTCCACCAGGGCGCTGTCATCACTTTGGTTGATCACTTTATACAGGGTCTGGGAAGGCTTGCCCTGCTGGTGGCACACCATCTGCTTGGGACGGTTGGGCCAGTCGCAGATCAGCGGCAGGTCCACTTCGCCCTGGGTGGGCGGAGTGCCCCATACCCGGGCGTGATAGGTCTTGCTGGTCTCCCTGTCGCGGAATTGGCGTTTCAGCTCCCGCTCGGCCTCCTTATGCAGGGCAAACACCATCACGCCCGAGGTATCCATATCCAGGCGGTGCACCACCTGGGCCTGGGGGTGCTGGCTCAATACCCGGGCATAGCTGGAGTCATGGTGAGCCGGATCCCGCCCCGGCACCGACAGCAATCCACTGGGCTTATCCACCACCAGGATGTCTCTGTCCTGATGAAGGATGACCAGAAAGGGGTCTGTGGGTGGGTGGTAAGCCATGGGTTTCATACTGCTGCTCTCATACCGCTGTTATTGGGCCGCTGTGTTTGGATGACGTTTGACGCTTGTGGGTCGCGAGATCTCCTTGCTCCCCAGTGTCCGGGCGCTCACCTTACTGGCAGACAGGCGGTGATGCAAGTCCATAAAAAAAGGGTCCCGAGGGACCCTTTGACTTAGAATCGGCGTGTGTCTCAGGCAGATTCCAGAGACTCGATGTCGGCAGGCAGAGGCTTCTTGCCAATAACGCCTACCACCAGGCCAGCAATCACCAGGGCCAGTACCACACCTGCGGCGGTGGATACGGTCATGGAGAGACCGAAGCCCAGGGTGGGGTTGTTCAGGATGAAGGTGATCACCACGGTAGTCATAAAGGTGGCCGGTACGGTGCAGATCCAGTGCAGGCGGTTGGCTCGGGCCAGGTAAGCCGCTGCGGTCCACAACATGATGACGGCGGTAGACTGGTTGGCGAAGCCGAAGTAGCGCCAGATTACACCGAAGTCGACCTGAGTCAGGATGGCACCGATGGCGAACAGAGGCACGGCGATCATCAGACGCTTGGGCAGTTGCTTCTGAGGCAGCTTGATGAACTCAGCCAGAATCAGACGGGCGGAGCGGAACGCGGTGTCACCGGAGGTGATGGGCAGTACCACCACACCCAGGATAGCCAGCACACCACCCAGGGCACCCAGCAGACCGGTAGAGGCCTCGAATACCACGTTGGAGGGGCCACCGTTGGCCAGGGCTGCCTGCAGGCCTTCAACACCGTGGAAGAAGGAGAGGGCCAGGGCACACCAGATCAGGGCGATGATACCTTCACCAATCATGGCTCCGTAGAAGACAAAGCGACCGTTCTTCTCATTTTCCATGCAGCGGGCCATCAGAGGAGACTGAGTGGCGTGGAAGCCGGAGATGGCGCCACAGGCGATGGTGATGAACAGGGCAGGCCAGATGGGCTTGTCAGCAGGGTTCAGGTTGGTCAGCAGGTCGCCAGCGGTCACGCCGGGCAGCATGGAGTGGTCGGCGGATACCATGATCGCAATGGTCAGGCCAATGGACATGAACAGCAGCAGGGCGCCGAAGAAGGGGTAGAGGCGACCGATGATCTTGTCAACGGGAACCAGGGTGGCGATCAGGTAGTAACCGAAGATGATGGCCAGCAGCAGGGTCTTGTCCCAGCCACTCAGTTTCACCAGCAGGCCAGCAGGGGCAGAAACAAACACCACACCCACCAGAATCAGCAGCACCAGGGCGAAGATGTTCATGAAGTGCTTGGCGTTCTTGCCCAGATAGCGACCGGCCAAGTTGGGCACGGAGGCACCGCCGTTGCGCACGGAGAGCATGCCAGAGAAGTAATCGTGTACCGCACCGGCAAAGATACAGCCGATGACGATCCACACCATGGCCGCAGGGCCGTACATGGCACCGAGAATCGGGCCGAAGATGGGGCCAACACCGGCGATGTTCAGCAACTGAACCAGGTAGACCTTGCGCTTGGACATGGGAACATAGTCCACGCCATCGGTCAGGGTGTGGGCAGGAGTGGTGCGCTCGGGCTTAATGCCGAACACCTTTTCGACGAATGCGCCGTAGATAAAGTAGCCGCCTATGAGCAGGCCAACAGCTAGTAGGAACCAAGTCATTTTTTCATCCCCTCTTTTTGAGTGGTTCCATTTTACTGAACTGAATTTCTAGTCGGTGGGAGGATTGGTTAAGCGGTCGTCAGCGCAGCTAAGCGGTCGATATGACCGGTTAACGGAAAAGAGAGGTAATGGAGATGTGATAAGAGTGTGATCAAGGTCATGGGCCGGGGTGACCGGCCCATGGGAATCACTCTGCTTTCAGGGTGGCGACCCGGCCCTTGAGCTTGCCGCCGGCGGCAAAGGTCACCACTCGCCGGCCGGAGATCTCGTGCTCTTCGCCGGTTTTAGGGTTGCGGCCGGGGCGAGGGCTCTTGTCTCTCAGGTGAAACACGCCAAACCCGCTCAGCTTTACCTCTTCGCCGTTTTCAAGGCAGGCCCGGATCTCCTCGAAGAAGGCATCCACCAGGTTTTTGGCGTCATTGGTGGACAGGTTCAGGTTGGTGATCAGGTTCTGCGTCAGCTCGGCTTTGGTCAGGGACATGGGGACACCTCGTTTTGCCAGTCAGTCTTGCCGTGTCGGCGGCTAAAATAAGTGTAGTGACTGATCTGCAAAGGTGCCTAATAAATCACAACTATTGAAAGCCCAGCGTCTGTTTTAGTGCTTTGAGGTAGCGCCTGCTGACCGGAATTGTACGTCCTCCACGGGTGTGGATCTCGCCATTGCCCCCTTCCTGAATTTCAATCTCGGCGATGGCAGTTGGGTGGATCAGGTATTGCCTGTGGCAGCGAAGCAGAGGGGTACGGTTCTCCAGTACCTTGAGGGTCAGCTGGGTGTGGATCACCTCATCGGTGCTGGCCACATGCACGCCCCCCAGGTCGGAGAAGGCGAACTCCACCTCCTCGACTTTGAGTACCTTGAGGATCGAACCGGTGTAGCAGGGTACCAGGGTGAGCTGCTCCGGCACCATGGCGCTGAGATCCTGAGGTTCCTGAGCCCGGCGGACACGCTCCAGACATTTCTCCAGCCGCTCGGTTTCTATGGGTTTGAGCAGGTAGTCGAAGGCGTTGTTCTCAAAGGCCTTCACCGCGTACTCGTCGTAGGCGGTGACGAACACCACCTTGGGGGTGTTGTCCGGGTCCAGCATCGCCAGCATCTCCATGCCGCTGATCTTGGGCATGGAGATGTCCAGGAACACCAGGTCCGGCTTGTGCTTGTGGATGGCAGCTATCCCCTCTACCGCGTTGGCGCACAGGTCCACAACCTGCACATCCGGGTAGTGGGCCAGCAGACTGGCCAGCTCTTCTCTGGCCAGGGGTTCGTCATCAATCAGCAGGGTGGTAATCATCACTGTGTTCCACGGCAGGCAGGGTCACGGTCACCTTAGTATAGCGTTGGGGGCGACACTGGACGCTGATGCCAAACTGTTGTCCATATTGTGCTTTTATTCGTTTGTCCACCAGGTTCATCCCCAGCCCGCTGCTGTTGGGATTCTCCTTGTAGGCACCGGCATTGTCCTCAACGGTGAGGATCAATTGATCTCCCGACTGATGGGCACCAATCTCAATTTTACCCGGTTCGAACAGGTTGGCGATACCGTGTTTCACCGCATTTTCCACCAGCGGCTGCAGGGTGAAGGTCGGCAGCCGCAGGTGCAGGACATTGTGTGCAATTTCCCGATTGATGGAAAGCCGGTCACCGAAGCGGGCCTTCTCCACCTCCAGGTAGGCATCGATATGCTCCAGCTCATCCTTGAGGGTGACCACTCCGGTGCCACGTTTAAGGTTGCCGCGGAGGAAGGTGGCCAGGTTCTGAATCAGCTCTCGGGCCCGGTTGGAGTCGATGCGGGTCACCGCCGCCACCGTGTTCAGGGCGTTAAACAGGAAGTGGGGGTTCACCTGGGCCTGCAACAGCTTCAGTTCTGCCTGGGTCAGCAGGTTGCTTTGGTGTTGATAGCGGCCGTGCAGGATCTGGTTGGAGAGCAGTTTGGCGATCCCCTCGCCCAGGGTGCGGTTGATGTTGAGAAACAGCTTGTTTTTGGCCTCATACAGCTTGATGGTGCCGATCACTTCGTTCTCCCCCCGCAGTGGGATCACCAGGCTGGAGCCCAGAGGGCAGTTTTTGGAGACCGAGCAGTGGTACTTCAGCTGCAGGCCATCGGCGTACATCACCCGGTCACTGCGAATCGCCTCCATGGTGATCTCCGAGGAGATGAGGGTGTTGGGCAGGTGGTGGTCGGAGCCTATGCCGATAAAGGCCAGCAGCTTTTCCCGGTCGGTGATGGCCACCGCCCCCACCTGGGTCTCCTCATAGACGATGCGAGCCACCTGTTTGGTGGTGGTGGCATTGAACCCCTGGCTGAGGATCCCCACGGTGCGCTCGGCGATCTTCAGCGCTTTGGCGGAGAACACCGAGGACATCTTCTCTACCATCACCCGCTGATCCCTCAGCATGCTCATAAACATGGCGGCTCCCACGCTGTTGACCAGTAGCATGGGCGGTGCGATCACCTGCACCAGCTGCCAGGCATCGGTGAAGGGACGGGCCACCAGCAGGATGATGATCATCTGCAGCACCTCGGCCCACAGGGCGACCAGGGCCACCAGCGCGGGATGGAACAGCTGCTCCAGTTTGCCCTTGCGGATCAGATAGGCGTGCACCAGGCCGGCCGACAGCCCCTCGCAGGTGGTGGAGATGGCACAGGCGATGTCGGTAAAACCGCCCAGGCTGTAGCGGTGAAGGCCTCCGGTCAGGCCCACGGCAAAGCCGGTGATGGGGCCGCCCAGCAGGCCGGAGAGCACGGCGCCCATGGCCCGGGTGTTGGCAATGGCACCATTGGTCTGTTCACCGAAATAGGTGCCCAGGATGCAGAAACAGCTGAACACTCCGTACAGCATCAACCTGTGGGGCAGACGATGGGAGAGGGTGACCAGGGGTTTGAACACCGGTGTCTTGGTGAAGATGTAGGCGATCACCAGGTAGAGGGACATCTGCTGAGTCAGGTTAAGGATCAGCTGCAGGGCTTCAATGGAGATCATTGTTGTACCCAATTGCTGGAAACCGGATTCAGATCAAAAAGCGCTTTTATAAGGTGCATATAATATGAATCTTCTGAAATCTGGAGAACCATTATGTCCGAGTCTATCCACGCCCACGAACTTCTCAACCTTATCGGCCAACAGAGTGAGCCGTTGACCCTGGATCAGATAAAGGTCCTGGCTGCAGACCAGTTTGGTGCCGAGGCCCGGTTCTTCACCTGTCGTCTGGACGATCAGAGCATTGAACAGATCGTCACCTTCTTCGTTAAGATGCAGAAAGTGGCACCCCAAGGCGAAGGTTATGTCCTGAACCTGGGCAATATGTGCAGCCACTGATTCTACGACGATGATTCAAAGAAAAAGGAGGCCTTAGCCTCCTTTTTCTCTATCTGGCTCTATCTTGACGTCCGGTTGTGCTCGGTTTCGCTGCTGAGGTAGGTCTGTCCCACCTTGATCACCACCACGGTGGCGGCCAGCAGCAGAGCCGAGGCCGAGATGGCCAGCACCCGCCAATCATCCATCGCCTTCATATCCAGAATCAGGTAGCGGGCCAGGGCGACAATGCCGATGTAGATGGGCATCCTCACCGGCAGTTGCCCCTCGGCGGCGTAAACAGCCACCATGGCCAACACCTCCAGGTAGATGAACAACAGCAGCAGATCCGCCAGGGCCACATGACGGTTGGAGATCATCAGCCATACCTCCTGGCCGATGGCCACCAGAGTCGCCAGGGTGATGATGATCAGGATCAGGTGTTCAAACAGGGCGATGGTGGGCAGTCCGAACGATTTGTACAGTCTGTGCATGGGCACTCTCCAGGGGGACTCCGTTGTTCCCTACAGTCTATAGTTCCAAAAATAAAACTGCATTGTTATCAACGTGATCTGCCTCACAACTGCTTCTTGGCATTTCTTGCTGGTCTGCTATTCTGGCGCCCTCTTTTTCCTATTTTCCCGGCTCCTATGATGTTGTTGGTTGCCAAGGTACTGGCGGCGGTGATCACCGTAGTGGGTCTGGCGTGGATTGCTGAACGCAGTGGTCCCCGCTTGGCCGGTGTTCTTTCCGGTTACCCCCTGGGTACCGCCATTGTGCTGTTCTTCTACGGCATTGAACATGGCCCCGAGTATGCCGCCGAGGCGGCCCTCTACGGTCAGTTGGGGCTGGCGGCGACAACGGGCTACTGTCTGGTTTATACCCTGAGTGCCCAGGGGGCTGAGCCCAGGGCCTGGCGCCCCATGGGGGTGGCCATTCTGGCGCTGGTGGGCTTTGCCCTGCTGGCCCAATCCATGCCACCCATAGGGGCCGCGGGTGCCCTGGTGGCAACCGGCGTGGCGCTGCTTGCCATTCGAGTCACCCGTAGAGTGCCGGAGCCGGAGTTTGTGGCGGTGAAAGCGGGGCCGATGATGATCTGGGGCAGGGCACTGCTGGCGGCGGTGATCGTGGTGGTGATCACCGCCCTGGCACACTGGCTGCCGCAGAGCCTGGCCGGTGTGATGGCGGCGTTTCCGGTCACCCTGTTCCCCTTGATGCTGTTGCTGCAAATGGAGTATGGCAACCGGCCGGTGGCCGTTCTGGCCAAGCATTACCCCTTCGGGGTGGGCAGCCTGGTGGTCTACGGGCTGTCGGTATGGGTGAGTTACCCCTTGCTGGGTGTGGCCTTGGGTACCCTGGCCTCCTTTGCTACTGCCACCCTTTACCTGGTGCTGTTTCTCAAGCTTCGAGGGCGCTGATCAGTTGGTGCAGCGGCCTGGACGATAGGTCATCGCCTGCAGGCGGTCACTGTCGGCCTGGTAGAGATCCGCCAGGCTTTGCGCATTGCCCAGCTCGGCCAGCAGCGGATTGAGCCACTCAGGCAGCTCCTCCGACAGGGAGTAGTAGACCCATTGGCCCTGTCGGCGATCCTTCAGCAGCCCCTGGCTGCGCAGGCTGGCCAGGTGGCGGGAGATCTTCGGCTGGCTCTCATTCAGGGCTTCGACCAGTTCACAGACACACAACTCACCTTTGCGGACCAGCAGCAGTACGCAGCGCAGCCGGGTTTCATCACTGAGCAGTTTGAAAAACAGATGTGGATTCACGGGTACCTCGGTTTTCTGAACCTTCAGGGAGTCTTGCTCTACCTGAGGGGAGTACTAATTCAAAAATCGATAGATCTCAGCAGCTTTCCCTGAAGATTTCCATGGGGGAAATCAACAGAAATGGCGTATTTAGCGCCATTTATATCCATTTGTGAAAGGAAAGGTGAAAAGGTGACAGAAAAATGTAGGCGTGATCTCAGTTTCACTCACAAAAAAGGGGAAGCCATTGGCTTCCCCTTTTCCGTTCTTGACCGAAATCAGCGCTTGAGGGCGTCATTCAGGTGAGGACGCATGGCAGACAGCAGGCCTGCGGTGACCTTGGGTGCACCAGCCACGATGTTGCCGCTCTTCAACTGATTGTGGCCGCCGATGAAGTCGCTGACGATGCCGCCGGCTTCTTTCACCAGCAGTTCACCTGCGGCGATGTCCCAGGGCTTGAGGCCAATCTCGAAGAAACCGTCAACGCGGCCGGCAGCCACGTAGGCCAGATCCAGGGCTGCGGAACCGGTGCGACGGAAGTCGGCGGCGCTTTCCCAGATACCAGCCAGCATATTCAGGTAGCTCTCGCTGTGCTGACGGCTCTTGAAGGGGAAGCCGGTGGCGATCACGGTGCCGGTCAGGTTACGGGCGCCGCTGTTGCGGATGCGGTAACCGTTCAGCTGGGCGCCTGCACCACGGGTGGCGGTGAACAGTTCATTGCGGATGGGATCGAACACCACCGCCTGTTCCACCTTGCCCTTGATCTGCAGAGCGATGGATACGGAGAAGTGGGGCAGGCCCTTAACGAAGTTGGTGGTGCCATCCAGGGGGTCGATGATCCATTGGAACTCTGCGTGCTCACCTTCGATGGTGCCACACTCTTCGCCGATGATGGTGTGCTTAGGATAGGATTTCTGGATGGTGGCCACGATGGCCGCCTCGGCGTCGCGGTCTACCTTGGTGACGTAGTCATTGATGCCTTTCAGTTCGGCTTCAACCTTGTCCTGCTCAGAAAACGCGCGTGCAATAACCTCTCCGCCGGCGCGCGCAGCGCGAACGGCGATATTCAGCATCGGATGCATATCGATACCCCTGGATGTAAAAGAACGGAAACCCCTGTGGGTTGGGGCGCGGATCTTAGCAGAGATGATCTATATATAAAAGCAACAAATGTTTCTAAAGTGGCACATTAGGCTGTGATAGCATATTGGCCCTCTTTGTTTACCTAAGTAATCAACCGGATGCTAGAGAATATCCGCATTATCCTGGTGGGCACCTCCCACCCGGGCAACATCGGTTCCGCCGCCAGGGCGATGAAAACCATGGGCCTGTCCCAGCTGATGCTGGTGGCCCCAAGAGTGGAGCCGGACGGCAAGTCTGTGGCTCTGGCCGCCGGTGCCGTGGATGTGCTGAAGAACATAAAAACCGTGGACACTTTGGAGGAGGCGATCGCCGACTGCTCCCTGGCCATTGGCACCTCGGCCCGTCGTCGAGGCCTGGACTGGCCTCAGCTGGATGCCCGCCAGGCGGGGGAGAAGCTGGCGCTGGAGGGGCGTACCGGTCCCGTGGCCCTGGTGTTTGGCCGTGAGAATCATGGCCTCACCAATGAGGAGCTGCAGCTGTGTCACTTCCACGTGAACATTCCCGCCAACCCTGAGTACTCCAGCCTCAATCTGGCTCAGGCGGTGCAGCTGCTCTGTTATGAGGTGCGAATGAAGCACCTGAGCCTGCTGGCCAAGCCGGAGCCTGAGGAGGCCTACCCCAATGGCGAGCAACTCGAAGGGTTCTACCAACACCTTGAGTCTGCTCTGACCCACACCGGCTTTATCCGTAAAAACCATCCTGGTCAGGTGATGGCCAAGCTGCGCAGACTGTTCAACCGGGCTCGGCCTGAGTCTCAGGAGTTGAATATCCTGCGAGGCGTCCTCACATCTATAGAGAGAACTGACCCCACCAACAAAGAGTAATGGCAAACATGGGAATACGTGCGCGTCTTAAGGAAGATATCGCTTCCATCTATCACAGAGATCCGGCGGCCAACAGTGCCTTCGAGATCCTGACCAACTATCCCGGCATGCATGCGATCTGGCTTCACCGGATCTCCCATAAACTCTGGTGTCGCAACTGGAAACTGACCTCTCGCCTTCTCTCTACCTTCTCTCGTTGGGCCACCGGTGTGGAGATCCACCCCGGAGCCCGCATTGGCCGTCGCTTCTTCATCGACCACGGCATGGGAGTGGTGATCGGGGAGACCGCCGAGATTGGCGATGACGTGACCCTGTACCACGGTGTTACTCTGGGGGGCACCAGCTGGAATGCCGGCAAGCGCCATCCGACCCTCCACGACAATGTGGTGGTGGGTGCCGGTGCCAAGATCCTCGGTCCCCTGGACATTGGTGAGGGAGCCCGGGTGGGGTCCAACTCAGTGGTGATCAAGGATGTGGAGCCGGGTACCACCATGATTGGCATTCCTGCCCGCTCTGTGCTCAGCAAGGCGGAGCGCGAGAAGGAGCACAGACGCAGTCACCTGGCCAGAAAATATGGCTTTGATGCCTATGCGGTGTCGCCGGACAACCCGGACCCTGTGGCCAGTGCCATCGGCTCCATGCTGGATCACATGCACCTGATGGACGCCCGCATGATGGAGATCTGCCAGGCTCTCAAGGAGCAGGGATGCACCATCGAAACCAAGGAGCTGCCACAGCTCAATGTCACCGCTTTTGTTGAAGCAGAGCAAGAAGCGGCAGATACCCGTCGAAAAGAGCACGAAAGATTTGATCCAGGTATTTGAATCCGACTTGCGAATAGGGTTAAATGCCCCAGCTGGATGCTGGGGTATTCCTCTCCACTAATCGAACATCCCGGTTAAAGCTGCCAGAATAATACTTGAGTAATTTACTCAGGTATATGGTATAGTGGTAGCGTTGCATGAAAGGGACAGGTTATGAGATTGACATCCAAAGGCCGCTACGCGGTCACCGCCATACTCGATGTGGCTCTGCACTCCGCCGATGGGCCGGTGCCGCTGGCTGACATCTCCGAGCGACAAGGCATCTCTCTGTCGTACCTGGAGCAGTTGTTCGCCAAGCTGCGTAAAAACGGTTTGGTCAGCAGTGTACGTGGCCCAGGGGGCGGCTACCTGCTGGGGCAGGACCCTGCCGACATCGCCGTGGGCATGGTGGTGCACGCCGTGGATGAGTCCGTGGACGCGACCCGTTGTCACGGCAAGAGCAATTGCCAGAGCGGCGCCCGCTGCCTGACTCACTCCCTGTGGGGAGACCTCAGCGACCGTATTGCAGGATTTCTTAACGGCATCAGCCTGGCTGACCTGATGTCGAGCCATGACGTAAAGGTGGTCTCCGTGCGTCAGGAAACACAACAGGCCAAAGCTCACGCACAGTAATGGTTTTGGCGCTTGCGCCATGATGTAACTAACCGCCGGCACCATGTTTTAGCCGGCTCAAGTCGGAGAAGGTAATGAAGCTTCCGATCTATTTTGATTACTCCGCCACCACTCCGGTAGACCCCCGTGTCGCCGAGAAGATGGTTCAGTACATGACACTGGACGGCATGTTCGGTAACCCCGCGTCCCGCTCGCACAAGTTTGGCTGGCAGGCCGAAGAGGCGGTGGACATTGCCCGTAACCAGGTGGCGGATCTGATCAACGCCGATCCTCGCGAGATCGTCTTCACCTCAGGTGCTACCGAGTCCGACAACCTGGCCATCAAGGGTGTGGCGCACTTCTATAACAAGAAGGGCAAGCACATCATCACCAGTAAGACCGAGCACAAAGCGGTACTGGATACTTGTCGCCAGCTGGAGCGTGAAGGGTATGAGGTGACCTATCTGGAGCCGGAGAGCAACGGCATCATCCCCCTGAGCCGCTTCGAAGAAGCGATGCGTGATGACACCATCCTGGTTTCCATTATGCACGTGAACAACGAGATTGGTGTCATTCACGACATCGCCGCCATCGGCGAGCTGTGTCGCAGCAAAAAGATCTTGCTGCACGTGGATGCTGCCCAGAGCGCCGGTAAGCTGCCCATCGATGTGAAGGCGATGAAGGTGGACATGATCTCCATCTCCGCCCACAAGATGTACGGTCCTAAGGGCGTCGGTGCCCTCTATGTTCGTCGTAAGCCTCGCGTTCGTCTGGAAGCCCAGATGCACGGTGGTGGCCATGAGCGCGGCATGCGTTCCGGTACCCTGGCGACTCACCAGCTGGTGGGCCTGGGTGAGGCCTGCCGCATCGCCAAAGAGGAGATGGGCGCAGAGGCTGAGCGTATGCGCTCACTGCGTGACCGTCTGCTGAACGGCATCAAGGACATTGAAGAGGTGTACATCAACGGCGATCTGGAGCAGCGTCTGGTCTCCAACCTCAATATCAGCTTTAACTTCGTTGAGGGTGAGTCTCTGATGATGGCCCTGAGTGACCTGGCAGTGTCTTCTGGCTCCGCCTGTACCTCTGCCAGCCTCGAGCCCAGCTACGTGCTGCGCGCCCTGGGCATGACTGACGAACTGGCCCACAGTTCCATCCGTTTCTCCATCGGCCGCTTCACCACCGAGGAGGAGATCGATTACGCCATCGACAAGATTCGTGGCGCCATCGGCAAACTGCGCGAGATGTCTCCTCTGTGGGAGATGCACAAAGACGGTATCGATCTGTCCACCGTGGAGTGGGCGGCTCACTGATAGAGACACAACGAGGGGCCGGCCGCGATCGGTCCCCGATGAGAGTTAGGAATTTGGAGCGTAATCATGGCATACAGTGAAAAGGTCATTGACCACTACGAAAACCCCCGCAACGTGGGTTCTTTCGACAAGAACGACCCCAATGTCGCCACAGGCATGGTTGGCGCACCGGCTTGCGGTGACGTGATGAAGCTGCAACTTAAGGTGGATGACGAAGGCGTTATCGAAGATGCCAAGTTCAAAACCTACGGCTGCGGCAGCGCCATCGCCTCCTCCTCCCTGGTCACCGAGTGGGTGAAGGGCAAGACCCTGGAGGAAGCGGCTTCCATCAAGAACACCGAGATCGCCGAAGAGTTGGCCCTGCCTCCCGTGAAGATCCACTGTTCTATTCTGGCTGAGGACGCCATCAAGGCGGCCATCGCCGACTACAACAGCAAGCAAGGCAAAGAGTAACGGGAGTTTCTATGGCCATCTCCATGACCGACGCCGCCGCCGACCGGGTGAAGCAGTTTCTGGCCAATCGCGGGCGGGGCATCGGCCTGCGCCTGGGCCTGAAGACCTCCGGCTGCTCCGGACTGGCCTACGTAATCGAGTTCGTTGATGAGCTCAATCCAGACGATGAAGTGTTCGAAGACAAGGGAGTCAACGTGATCATCGATGCCAAGAGCCTGATCCATTTGGATGGCGTGGAGCTGGATTTCGTCAAGGAGGGCCTGAACGAAGGCTTTAAGTTCAATAACCCCAACGCCCAGGGAGAGTGTGGCTGCGGAGAGAGCTTTACAGTTTGATGCCTGGGGCCCGACCGGGCCCATTTGCCAGGCGCAGGGGATATTGATGAACTACTTCGAGTTGTTCGACTTTCCGGTGGCGTTCCAGGTGGACGCCACCCTGCTAAGCGGCCGCTACCGCGAGCTTCAGCGTGCCGTCCATCCAGATAACTTTGCCGACGCCTCAGAGCGGGATCGCCTGCTGGCGGTGCAGAAAGCGGCAGAGATCAACGACGCTTTCCAGACTCTGAAAGAACCCGTAGCCCGAGCTCAGTATATGCTGAAACTCGGTGGCATCGAGCTCCAGGGTGAGACCCAGACCATCCGTGATACCAGCTTCCTGATGGAGCAGATGATGCTCAGGGAGACACTGGAAGAGGTGGAGGAGTCCTCCGATGTAGAGAGCGCGGCGATGGATTTCGCCGATGATCTTGGTCAGCGCACCCGTGCCCTGATGCAGCAGTTGGAATCACAGCTGGGTGATCAGCAGTGGCCGGAGGCCGCTGACTCGGTACGCAAACTAAAATTTATGAAGAAGCTGGAGGAGGAGCTGGCGCAGCTGGAAGACCGGTTGCTGGCCTGATGCTTCACATCACTGATTATGGCGCTACTGCAAATTGCTGAACCCGGCCAGATGGCCGCCCCTCACCAGCACAAGCTGGCGGTGGGAATCGATCTTGGAACCACAAACTCTCTGGTGGCTGCGGTGCGCAGCGGCCAGGCCGAAACTCTGCCTGACCCCCAGGGACACCACCGCATGCCATCGGTGATCCGTTACCTGGAGCAAGGAGTAGAGACCGGTGAGTCAGCCAAAGCCCTGGCCAGCGAGGATCCACAGAACACCATCATCTCGGTGAAACGCTTCATGGGGCGCTCCCTGGACGATATTCAGAGCCGCTACCCCAAGCTGCCCTATGAGCTGGAAGCTTCGGACAACGGCCTGCCGCTGTTCGTGACCCGCTCCGGCCGGGTCAACCCGGTCCAGGTCTCCTCAGAAGTGCTCAAACCACTGATCGCCCGGGCCGAAGAGACCCTGGGTGGAGAGTTGTCCGGCGCGGTGATCACCGTGCCTGCCTACTTCGATGATGCCCAGCGTCAGGGCACCAAGGATGCCGCCGAGCTGGTGGGGATCAAGGTGCTGCGCCTGCTGAATGAGCCCACTGCCGCCGCCATCGCCTACGGCCTGGATTCCGGCCAGGAGGGGGTGATCGCCGTCTACGATCTTGGGGGCGGCACCTTCGACATCTCCATCCTTCGCCTCAATCAGGGGGTGTTCGAGGTGTTGGCCACCGGCGGGGATTCCGCCCTGGGTGGGGATGACTTCGACCATCTGTTGGCGGATCACCTGGCTGAGCTGGCAGGGCTGTCCGAACCGGACGCCAGCCTGCGCCGACAGCTTCAGAGCGAAGCCTGCCGGGTTAAAGAGGCGCTCACCGGCGCCGACAGCGTCACCGCCGCCATCGGTGACTGGCAGGGGGAGATCACCCGCAGCCAGTTTGATGCGCTGATCGCACCCCTGGTGAAGCGCACCCTGATGGCCTGTCGTCGCAGCCTGCGCGATGCCGGCCTGGAAAAGGATGAGGTGCTGGAGGTGGTGATGGTGGGCGGTTCCACCCGGGTTCCCCTGGTGCGGGAACAGGTGGGCGAGTTCTTTGGACGTACCCCGCTGACCAGCATCGACCCTGATCGTGTGGTGGCCATCGGTGCCGCCATTCAGGCCGACATTCTGGTGGGCAACAAGCCAGACTCGGATATGCTGCTGCTGGATGTGGCGCCCCTGTCCCTGGGACTGGAGACCATGGGCGGCCTCACCGAGAAGGTGATTCCCCGTAACACCACCATCCCTGTCGCCCGGGCCCAGGAGTTCACCACCTTCAAAGATGGTCAGACTGCCATGGCCATTCATGTGGTGCAGGGTGAGCGTGAAATGGTGGCGGACTGTCGCTCCCTGGCGCGTTTCGTCCTCAAGGACATTCCGCCCATGGCTGCGGGTACCGCGGTGATTCGGGTCACCTTCCAGGTGGACGCTGATGGCCTGCTGTCGGTGATGGCCCAAGAGAAGACCTCCGGGGTTCAAACCTCCATTCAGGTGAAGCCCTCCTTCGGCCTGAGCGAAGGGGAGATCACCCGTATGCTCACCGAATCGATGACGCATGCCAAAGAGGATATCGCCAAGCGGATGCTCACCGAACAGCGCATCGAGGCGCAGCGGGTGATTGAGAGCCTGAGCTCTGCCCTGGATGCCGACGGCGATGAACTGCTGCGTCCTGAGCAGCAGCAGGTATTGCGTGACCAGATGGTGGCGCTGAAACAGTTGTGTGAAGGCAACGATGGTCAGGTCATCAAGGACGCCATCGAGGCCCTGGATAAGGCCAGTGCCGAGTTTGCCGCGCGCCGGATGGATCTGTCCATCCGCCGGGCGCTGTCGGGACAATCGGTTGATAAAGTATAAGGTTAGTTATGCCAAAGATTATTTTTCTGCCCAGTGAAGAGCACTGCCCTGAAGGCCTGGAAGCCCAAGCCGAGCAGGGGGAGACCATTCTGGACGTCGCCCTGCGCAATGGCATCATCATCGAGCATGCCTGCGAGAAGTCCTGCGCCTGCACCACCTGCCATGTGGTGGTTCGCGAAGGCTTCGATTCTCTGGAGGAGAGCGACGAGCTGGAAGATGACATGCTGGATAAGGCCTGGGGCCTGGAACCTGAGTCCCGCCTCTCTTGTCAGGCCAAGGTCGAAGATGAGGATCTGGTGGTGGATATCCCCAGATACACCATCAACCAGGTAAGCGAACACCACTAATCACGCCAAGGAGATAAGCATGGAACTGAAGTGGATAGACGTGCAGGATATTGCCATCGAGCTGAGTGAACAGAAGCCCGATGTGGATCCTACGCAGCTGCGCTTCACCGAGCTGCGCCAGTGGGTGATGGATCTGGAGGGGTTCAGTGACGACCCCGATCACTGCAACGAGCGTATCCTGGAGGCGATTCAGCAGGCCTGGATTGACGAGGCCGAATAGGCCAGACTGAATAGATAAGGCGGAGCATTGGCTCCGCTTTTTTTATGGCGAAAGCCAGAGCCGACGGGTAACAGCGATGTTATGACCTTTTTTCAATTTTTATGACAAAGGACAATGTTTCGACCCGGGTTCCCTGAGTAACATGGGGTGATAGGGTTGCTGCAGGGGCAGCCATCAACCAGTAACAGGCCGATAAGGTCTAGAGCGGGAAGGCAAGATGCACGAGATGTCACTGGCTGAAGGGATAGTACAGATCCTGGAGAGCGAGGCCCAGAAGCAGCAGTTCACCAAGGTGAAAGAGGTGTGCCTCGAGGTTGGGGAGCTGGCCGGGGTAGAGCTGGAAGCGCTGGAGTTCAGCTTTGATGTGATCACCAGGGAGACCCTGGCTGAAGGGTGCAGCCTTTCCATCGAGTCGGTGCCTGGCACCGCCTACTGTTTCGATTGTGCCGTGGAGGTTCCCCTGTCACGGCGTGGGCAGCCCTGTCCCAAGTGCAGCGGATACTCGCTGCAGGTTGTGGGAGGCACCCAGATGCGCGTCAAATCATTAGAGGTAGAGTAACCATGTGCACCGTATGCGGCTGTGCCGAAGGCAATGTAAAGATCGAACAGGGTCATAGCCATGACCACGGTCACCACCACCATCATGAGCATGGCCACAGCCATGACCACAGTCACGGCCACAGCCATAACCATGGCCACAGTCATGCTCATGATCATCACCACGGCCATGCTCACCACGCCACTGCCGAGCCGACCATCATTCATCACCACTATCACCACCAGGGTAATGTAGAGCATCATTATCACTACCATATTCATGGTGAGGCGGCCCATCAGCATGGTCATAGCCACGGCCACGAGCATGGTCACAGCCATGATCATGGCCATTCTCATGACCACGGCCATCACCATCATCACGATGACAAGGCTGAGGCCTTTGCTCCGGAACATCAGGGCGACAACCTCCACTACGGCCAGGGGCCGGCTCACGCCCATGCTCCCGGCATGTCCCAGGCACGGATGGTACAGATTGAGCAGGATATCCTGGGCAAGAATGACGCCCTCGCCGCCGAAAACCGCAAGCGTTTCCATCAGGCCAATCAATTGGTGGTCAACCTGGTGTCCAGCCCTGGCTCAGGTAAGACCACCCTGCTGACCGAAACCTGCCGTCGCCTGGCCGATGACAAGGTGGTGGTGATCGAAGGGGATCAGGAGACCGCCAACGATGCGGACCGGATTCGTGAGACCGGTGTCCGTGCCATCCAAGTCAATACCGGCAAGGGGTGTCACCTGGACGCGGCGATGATCGGCTCTGCCTGTGATCGTCTGGATCTGGACAAGGACGAGTTGGTGATCATCGAGAACGTGGGCAACCTGGTGTGTCCCGCGGGCTTCGACCTGGGTGAGCGCCATAAGGTGGCCATTCTGTCCGTCACCGAAGGGGAAGATAAGCCACTTAAGTACCCCGACATGTTTGCCGCGTCCAACCTGATGTTGGTGAACAAGGTGGATCTGTTGCCCCACCTAAACTTCGATGTTCAGGCCTGCATCGACAACGCTCGTAAGGTCAATCCAGATATCCAGGTGATCTGCACCTCCGCCACCACGGGTGAGGGGATGGATGAGTGGATTGACTGGTTGCAAAAGCAACGCTGAACGTAAAGGTGAAGCCGGCTCGATTGAGCCGGCTTTTTGTTTTTTAGGGACTTGGACACGAAATCTGCGTCAGTTCATTTAACAAGCTAATCAAAACTGCCGCTATGTCTCATTGAGGGCAAAAAAAGGTTGTTTTTTTAGCCAGCAAGGAAGTATGTTGTGTAATCGCTGACCAGGCTGTCGGGGCTGTTTGGCGATAAATTGCTCAAATCAAAATAATTGGGGCGGAAATAACAATGCAACAAGAAGTCCGCAAAACCCACTCTTTTGTTTGTCATTCTGACGGTTCGAATGATGCGTTTCCTGAGTGGAAGTACAAGTTTATCCTAAGGAAGTTGGCACTTAAGCGCGGTGAGCGTGTGCTGGTGATCTCCCCTTGTGAAGAGGGCTTTGTTCGGGTACTGGCGAAGCAGGTTGGTGATACCGGGGCCATCGACATACTGACGGATCACGTCATGGATTCCGCCATGTTAAAGCAGCAATATGCTGATCTTCCTAGTGTTTCTATTCAAGTTCGAGGGCCTGCAGTCAAGCATGTCGCCTATCAGGCGGTGATCTGGCTGGGGGCGATGACCGAATCGGGCAGCGATCTGGCCAGGGAGATCCAGTTCTCCTGGCGCCTGCTGGACAAGTGCGGTCGCCTCCTCCTTGCTCTTCCTCAATCCCATCCAGACTCCAGCTCCTCCTTGGACGAAGCCATCGAGATTGGCAACGGCCTCGGGTTTGTCAGCCGCATGAAGCGCCGCTGTGACGAGCACTGCATGTGGATCGGTGTCAAATATTTGCGCTAAACGTGATCGCTGAACCACCCGCAATGATCCTGAACGTGATTTAAGTAGGGATCTTTGGGTGGTTTTGCCTTATAATCCGCGCCAAACAACACACCGACCCTAAATATGGAGAGAAAAATGGCGATTGAACGCACTTTTTCCATCGTTAAGCCTGACGCTGTAGCCAAGAACCTGATCGGCGCCATCTACGGCCGTTTCGAAAATGCTGGCCTGAAGATCGTGGCTTCCAAGATGGTTCACCTGAGCCGTGAGCAAGCCGAAGGTTTCTACGCTGAGCACAAGGAGCGTCCCTTCTTCGGTGCCCTGGTAGACTTCATGACTTCCGGTCCTATCATGGTTCAGGTTCTGGAAGGTGAGAACGCCGTTCTGGCTAACCGTGAAATCATGGGTGCCACCAACCCTGCCGATGCCGCTCGCGGTACTCTGCGCAGCGATTTCGCCAACTCCATCGATGAGAACGCCGTACACGGCTCCGATGCCCTGGCTTCCGCCGAGCGCGAAATTGCCTACTTCTTCACTCAGGAAGAGATCTGCCCACGCACTCGCTAAGTGTCAGGCAGAAATAAAAAAAGCGCCCTAGGGGCGCTTTTTTTGTGTGTTGCATCTGCCAGAACCGGATCAGGCCGAGTCGTTGTCACTGAGGGTGATTCCCCGCTGCTTCTTGCGCTGCTCCCACAGCTTACGGGCCACATCCTGCATGTCTGCGGCAGGATCGCTGAACTCGACGATTTCCAGACCCAGCAGCGACTCGATGATGTCCTCCATGGTCACCAGACCCAAGACACTGCCGTACTCATCCACCACGATGGCGATCTGCACCCGGCGTTTGAGCAGTTGCTCAAACACCGCCATCAGACGGGTTCCCTCTGGCAGGGCCAGGATAGGCCGCTTGAGGGTGCGCAAAGGTTTGTTTGGATTGCTGCGTTCGGCCAGCATTACTTCATTGCGGTGCACATAACCCACGATGTCGTCCCGCTCCTCGTCGTGTACCGGAATCCGGGTAAAGCGCGCCTCGGACTGCTCGCGGACGAAATCGGCCAGGCTCATGTGCTGGCTGACCGCATGGATCACCGTTCTGGGGGTCATTACTGCGGTCACCGGAACCTCCCGGGCACTGAGCAACTGCTTGAGAATGTTGGACTCTTTCTCCTCCAGCTCACCGGATTGGTGGCCAATGTCCGCCATGGCAGACATCTCAGCACGGATGTACTGTCCCTGCTCCCCCTTACCCATCAGTCGGGTCACCTTGAGGGAGAGCCAAACCAGGGGCTTGGTCAGGGTCACCATCCAGTTCAGCGCCAGGGACACCGACGGCGCCAGGGAGCGCCAGTAGTTGGCGCCCAGGGTCTTGGGGATGATCTCGGAGAAGAACAGAATGGCCAGGGTCAGCACCGCGGAGAACAGACCCAGTAGATCGTCTCCGAATACCTTGGCCGCCTGTGCACCGGCACCGGCAGCGCCCGCTGTATGGGCTATGGTATTGAGAGTAAGGATCGCCACCAGCGGCGCCTCAACGTCCTCTTTCTGTTTTTCCAGACGGGCAGCCGCCTTGGGATTGCTCTTTTTCAGGTTGGCAATATAGCTGGGTGTCACACTGAGCAGGGCCGCTTCGAAGACGCTGCACACAAAGGAAACGCCAATGGCGGCAAGAATATAGCTAACTAACAGTATCATTGAGTCAGGTTAGAAACAGTCGTAATGAGCTCTAGTGTATCATGATATGGCTGGATACCGGCTGAACTCCGCGAAACCCCGTCATGGTGGACTTTCGGGGGGATTAGCCTGTACAATTGCGCGCCATTTTCCGGGCTGGAGTCGAGGAGCACTGAGATGACTGACAAGGTCAACCTTTTAAACCTGAATCGCAAAGCGATGCGTGAGTTTTTTGCCGAACTGGGCGAAAAGCCGTTTCGCGCCGATCAGATGATGAAGTGGATCTATCACTTCGGCCAGGACAACTTTGATGAGATGACCAACTTCAACAAGGCACTGCGTGCCAAATTGAATGAGGTGGCGGTCATCCAGGCACCTGAGATCGCCGACAGTCAGCACTCCTCCGATGGCACCATCAAGTTCGCCATCGATGTGGGCAACGGCCAGGAGGTGGAGACCGTATACATCCCTGAAGATGATCGGGCGACCCTGTGTGTCTCCTCTCAGGTGGGCTGTGCCCTGGAGTGCAGCTTCTGTTCTACCGCCCAACAGGGGTTCAACCGCAACCTGACCGTGGCCGAGATCATCGGTCAGGTGTGGCGCGTGGCCACCTACCTGGGTCTCTCCGGGAAAAGTCAGGAGCGTCCCATCTCCAACGTGGTGATGATGGGCATGGGGGAGCCGCTGCTGAATATGACCAATGTGGTGCCTGCCATGGACATCATGCTGGACGACTACGGCTTCGGCCTGTCCAAGCGTCGGGTGACCATCTCCACTTCGGGCGTGGTGCCTGCCCTGGATAAGCTGGGTGACCAGATCGATGTGGCCCTGGCCATCAGTTTGCACGCCCCCAACGATGAGCTGCGGGACGAGCTGGTACCGGTCAACAAGAAGTACAACATCGCTACCTTCCTGGAGTCCGTTCGCGGTTACCTGGGTAAATCATTTGCCAACAAAGGGCGGGTGACCATCGAATACGTGATGCTGGACCACATCAACGATTCCATGGACCAGGCCCACGAACTGGCGGAGCTGCTGAAGGATACCCCTTGTAAGATCAATTTGATCCCCTTTAATCCCTTCCCTGGCAGCCCCTATGGCAAGAGCTCCAACTCCCGGATTGACCGATTCTCCAAGGTGTTGATGGAGAAGGGGTATACCGTTATTGTACGTAAGACCCGAGGCGACGACATCGACGCGGCCTGCGGCCAGTTGGTGGGCGATGTTCGGGACCGCACCAAGCGTATGCTGAAAAAACGCATGCATGGTGAACAAATTTCGGTAAAAATGAGTTAATACACTACTCAAGCTGACAAGGTGTTGGCATGAAGGCATGGATCGCCCTGGGATGTGTTGCCCTGTTAACCGCCTGCGTCACCCAGACCACTCTGGACGGCAGAGAGGTCGCCGACGGTGACCGCAGTCTGGACGCAGCATCCGCAGCTCGGGAACGGGTTGCGCTGGCGGTAGGCTATCTGGAACGAGGCGAAATGGAAGCGGCCAGGCGAAACCTGGAGCGGGCACTCGAGCACGACAGTGATTCGATGCAGGCTCATCTGACCCTGGCTTATTACTATGAACAGGTGGAGGATCTCCCTGCAGCCAGGGAAACATACGAGCACCTGCTCAAGTTGCACCCCGACAGCGCCGATGTGCATAACAACTACGGGGTGTTTCTCTGCCGACGGCTGGAGTTTGACGCCTCCGAAGAGCAGTTGCTGGCTGCCATCGCTTCGCCCGGGTACGCGAAACAGGGAAGCAGCTTTGAAAACCTGGCGCGGTGTGCCTTGAAAGTGGGTCGTGAACCCCTTGCGGTTCAATACTTTCATTCGGCATTAAAGTATGATCCTGGTCGTATCGGCTTATGGCTGGAACTGGCAGAATTGGCGTTTCGCCTGCAGGATTATCCCCAAGCCAGGAGTGCTCTGTCCCAATTTCACGGGACAGCGGTCGCCACGGCACCCTCCCTATGGTTGGGAGTGGAGATTGAGCGCCGGGCGCAGCAGTGGCAGGCGGCCAGACAATTTGGCGCCCAGCTGCTGGTGAAATACCCAGATTCGGAACAAGCTAAGGCATACCGGGCAAAGAATTATCAATGAATGACAATCAACAACACCAAGAACAACAAGAAGAAAGTACGGTGATCACCCCAGGCCCCCTGTTGCGGGCCGCCAGGGAGGCCAGCGGCCTGACCACCCAACAGGTGGCTCAGCGTCTCAGCCTGCGCCGCTCTGTGGTTGAGGGGATCGAGAACGACGACTACGAGTCCGGTACCACCACCACCTATCTTCGCGGCTACGTGCGCAACTATGCTCGACTGGTGGGCGTCAGCGAAAAGCAGATCGCCCTGGCCCTGTCGGCGTTGCCTCACTCTCAAGCCGAAACCAACATGCAGAGTTTCTCCCGTCGCACCTCCAAGCAGCAGCGCGACAGTCGCTGGATGCTGCTGACCTGGGCCATCGTCCTGGCCCTGGTGGGTTTGCTGGTGTGGTGGTGGGTCTCCAAGCCCCAGTCCCTGCTGGAGACCAGCAGCGAGATCTCCCTTCCCTCCATTGTCAGCAGCGAGCCTGAGCGTCGCAGTGCCGCCGAGCTGGTGCCCCAGCCCCAGAAGCCGGTGGAACAGCAGACCCTGGCGCAGACTCTGGATGCCTCGCCGGAGGTGGTGGAGCCTGAGGTCCAAGACCAGACCCCAATGAGTTCTGATGAGGGCCAGCCTGATCAGCTCAGTGCCGAGCCCACTCAACAGCCGCAGGTCACTCAAGCCGTTGAGGCGGATGAGCTGGCGGCCGACGAGCCACAGGCTGACGTTGCCGCGCCTCAGCTCGCACTGGATAAGGTCAGCCTGACCCTGACCGGAGATTGCTGGATGCTGCTCAAGGATGCGGATGGCAACACCCTGATGGAGGGGCTCAAGCGCAGCGGTTACCAGACCGCCCTGGAGGGCAAGGCCCCCATGAAGCTGCGCGTTGGGGCGCCGGAAGTGGTGTCCCTAAGCTTTAACGGCAACCCCATTGATATGTCCGGTTACCGCCCAGGACGGGTGGCGGTAATCACCCTGGCCAATTAAGGTGTCCCATGCAACACGAATCTCCCATTAAGCGTCGCCCCACCCGCCAGGTTATGGTGGGCAATGTGCCAGTGGGGGGCGGAGCCCCCATCTCGGTGCAGTCGATGACCAACACCCGCACCACAGATGTGGACGCCACCGTGGCACAGATTCAGGCCATTGAGCGGGCCGGTGCCGACATCGTCCGGGTATCCGTACCCACCATGGAGGCGGCAGAGGCGTTCAAGCTGATCAAGGCACAGACCACCATTCCTCTGGTGGCGGACATCCACTTTGATTACCGCATCGCCCTGAAGGTGGCGGAGTATGGCGCCGACTGCCTGAGGATCAACCCGGGTAACATCGGTAACGAAGAGCGGATCCGGGCGGTGGTGGACGCTGCCCGTGAGCGCAATATCCCAATCCGCATCGGTGTTAACGCCGGTTCCCTGGAGCGCGACATCCAGGAGAAGTATGGTGAACCCACACCTGCCGCACTGGTGGAATCCGCCATGCGTCACGTTAAGATCCTGCAGGATCTGGACTTTCACAACTTCAAGGTCAGTGTGAAGGCCTCCGATGTCTTCTTGGCGGTGGACGCCTACCGCCTGCTGTCCGATGCCATCGAGCAGCCCATCCACCTGGGGATCACCGAGGCCGGTGGTCAACGCGCCGGCGCGGTGAAGTCCGCCATCGGCCTGGGACTGCTGCTCAACGAGGGGATCGGCGATACCCTGAGGGTGTCCCTGGCGGCGGATCCCGTGGAGGAGGTGAAGGTGGGCTTTGATATTCTCAAGAGCCTGCGCATCCGCTCCCGCGGCATCAACTTCATCGCCTGCCCCTCCTGCTCCCGTCAGGAGTTCGACGTCATCGGTACCGTCAATGCCCTGGAGCAGCGCCTGGAAGATGTGACCACCGCCCTGGATGTGTCCATCATCGGCTGCGTGGTCAACGGACCCGGTGAAGCCCTGGTGTCGGACCTGGGCCTGGCGGGCAGCAACAGAAAGAGTGGCTTCTATCTCGGCGGTGAACGCCAGAAAGAGCGTCTGGACAACGATCAGCTGGTGGAGCTGCTGGAAGAGCGGATCCGCAAGCAGGCTGCCATCAAGGAGCAGCAGATCGCGGTCAAGGAAGTCAAAGAGTAATCACCCCTGCGTGACCCACATGGCGTCCCGGGTTCGGGCGCGCCCGATGGGACGCGGGGTCTTTTTATATCCAGAAAGAGAGAAACGTGAGTAAACAGATTCAAGCCATTCGCGGCATGAACGATTGCCTCCCTGGCGAGAGCGCCAAGTGGCAGTGGGTAGAAGCGGCCCTGCGTGACACCGTTGCCAGCTACGGTTATCAGGAGATCCGGACCCCCATCGTAGAGATGACCGGCCTGTTCAAGCGCGCCATTGGTGAGGTAACCGACATTGTCGAGAAGGAGATGTACACCTTCGAAGATCGCAATGGTGACTCCCTGACTCTGCGCCCAGAGGGCACCGCCTCCACCGTGCGTGCCGGCAACGAGCATGGCCTGCTCTACAACCAGGAGCAGCGCCTGTGGTACATGGGGCCCATGTTCCGCCACGAGCGTCCTCAGAAGGGCCGTTACCGCCAGTTCCACCAGTTTGGTGTGGAGGTCTATGGTATCGGCACCGCCGACGCCGACGCGGAAGTGCTGATGATGTCCGCCCGCCTGTGGGAGCATCTGGGGATTGCCGAGACCGTACGCCTGGAGATCAACACCCTGGGCACCAGCGAAGAGCGCGCCGCCTACCGTGATGCCCTGGTGGCCTTCCTGGAGCAGCACAAAGAGCAGCTGGATGAAGACAGCCAGCGCCGCATGTACACTAACCCATTGCGGGTACTGGACAGCAAGAACCAGCAAGTTCAGGTGCTGCTGGCGGACGCCCCGGCCCTGATGGATCACCTGGGTGAAGAGTCAAAGGCACATTTTTCACTTTTGTGTGAACTGCTGGACGGCGCCGGCATCCAATACACGGTAAACCCTCGACTGGTGCGTGGCCTGGACTATTACAACCACACCGTGTTCGAGTGGATCACCGACAGCCTGGGTGCCCAGGGCACCGTGCTGGCCGGTGGCCGCTACGATGGTCTGGTGGGCCAGTTGGGAGGCAAAGACACTCCGGCAGTGGGGTTCGCCTCCGGCATCGAGCGCCTGGTGTTGCTGCTGGATACCCTGGGCAAATTTGATGCCCTGCCTGCACCCGTGGATCTCTATGTGTGCGCCATGGGCGCCGGCACCCTGGGCAGCGCCATGGCCCTGGCGGATGATCTGCGCCGGGACACCGACCTGGCAGTGATGATGCACTGCGGTGGCGGCAACTTTAAGAAACAGATGAAACGCGCCGACAAGAGTGGTGCCACCGTGGCACTGATCATCGGCGAAGACGAATTACAACAGGGCGTGGTGACGGTGAAACCGCTTCGCGCCGGGGGCGAACAGCGTCAGGTCAGCCGGGAAGAGCTGGCCAGTCTGTTGCCCTCTTTGGTGAACGCTTAAGGGGACTGACCAAGTGGAAATCTACAGCACCGAAGAACAACAGGTAGAAGCGATTAAGTCGTTTTGGAAGGAGTATGGTAACTCCATCATCGGCGGCGCCGCCATTGGTCTGGCCGCCCTGTTCGGCTGGAACACCTACCAGGAGTACCAGGTAGGTCAGGAGGAAGCCGCTTCTGCCGCATTCGATGCCACAGTGGAAAAAGCCGGTGCCCGTGACACCCTGGCTGCCGCCGTGGATGAGTTGAAGCTGAGCCACGGCGATTCCGCCTATGCGGATCTGGCCTCGCTGATGCTGGCCAAGGCCGCCGCCGACGCCGGTGACCTGACCCAGGCCGAACAGCGCCTGAGCGACGTGGCCGCCGGCATCGATGCCGACATCAAGCCCCTGGTGGACCTGCGTCTGGCCCGGGTGCAACTGGCTCTGGGCAAGAGCGATGAGGCTCTGGCGACCCTGAACACCATCACTGGTGAGGCGTTTGCCGGCCAGCGTGATGAGCTCAAGGGCGATCTGCTGAAGCAGAAGGGTGACCTCCAGGGAGCCCGTGACGCTTACCAGGCGGCCCTGACCGCCGGCAGCCGCAGCCCCGCGCTGCAGATGAAGCTCGACGATCTGGCAAACTGAGGATGGCGCGGATGGTGAAGGCAGGAAAAGGATGGCTGGCCGGACTGATGGTCCTGGCTCTGATGGGCTGTGCCTCCAGTGATGACGATGCCAAGGTGGAGATTTCGCCGCTGCCGGAGCTCGACTCCAGCGTGGCCACTACCGTGGTTTGGGATACCGGTGCCGGTGACGGCATTGGTGAGTATTGGTCCAGCCTTTCCCCTGAAGTGGCCTATGGCAAGGTGTTTGTGGCTGAGCGTTTCGGCCTGATCACCGCCTTTGACCAGGAGAATGGCAAGGAACTGTGGCAGCAAAACCTGCGCCGCGTCTTCGCCACCGGCGTTCTGAAGAAGAACAACGGTGCCCGTCTCTCCGCCGGCCTGAGCAGCGGCTTCGACAAGGTGTTTGTCGGCAGCGAAAACGGTGTGCTGTTTGCCCTGGACCAGAACAGCGGTGAAGTGCTGTGGCAGGCTCAGACCCGGGGTGAGCTGCTGTCTGACCCCACAGTGGTGGATGCCAAGGTGGTGGTCAACACCGGCGCCGGTAAGGTTCAGGCGTTCGATGTGGAAACCGGTGAAGAGCAGTGGACCTACGAACTGACCCTGCCTTCCCTGGTGCTGCGTGGCACCAGTGCCGCCGCCACCACTCAGGGGGCCGCCTTTGTGGGCACCGCCGACGGTAAACTGGCGGCGATCTTTGCCCAGCAGGGTGCGCCCATCTGGGAAGCCAAGCTGGCGGAAGCCTCAGGATCCAACGAACTGGATCGCATGGTGGATTCCGACGCCAAACCTCTGGTGCTGGGCACCACCCTGTACGCCAGCGCCTTTAATGGCAACCTGGCGGCGGTAGAGGTGCGCTCCGGTCAGATCAAGTGGAAGCGTCAGTACTCCAGCTATACCCCGATGGATCTGGAGGGTAACGACCTCTACCTGACCGGCAGCGACGGCACCATCTACTCGGTGAACCGCCTCAATGGTCTGGAGACCTGGGCCAACTCCGAGCTGACCGGACGACTGGTCACCGGCCCCGCGGTCCTGGGTGACTTCCTGCTGGTGGGTGACTTCGAAGGCTACCTGCATATCCTCGACCGGGAAACCGGCAAGCTGGTGGGGCGTCGTCAGATCGATGGCTCCGGCCTCTACAGCCAGCCGAGGGTCGAAGGGAACAAGGTGTTCCTGCAGACACGAAGTGGTCGCATCGCCGTGGTGACAATAGGCTAAGGCACTGCTAAAATACTGCGCCCCCAATCCTGGGGGCGTTTTTTGTTTGAGAGGTTGTTCTCCATGATGCCAGTGGTAGCCCTGGTCGGGCGTCCGAATGTGGGCAAATCGACCCTGTTTAACCGCCTTACCCGTACCCGGGATGCCCTGGTGGCGGACTTCCCCGGCCTTACCCGGGACCGCAAATATGGTCGCTCCAACGTGGGTGAGCATGAGTTTATCGTTGTGGATACCGGCGGTATCGATGGCACCGAAGAGGGGATCGAGACCAAGATGGCCGAGCAGTCCCTGGCGGCCATCGAGGAAGCGGATGTGGTGCTGTTCCTGGTGGATGCCCGGGCCGGACTGACCGTGGCCGACGAGGCGATCGCCCAGCACCTGCGCAGCAATGAGAAGCCGGTGTTCCTGGTGGCCAACAAGACCGACGGCATCGATGCCGACTCCGCCTGTGGTGAGTTCTACTCCCTTGGACTGGGCGAGATCCACCAGATCGCCGCCGCTCAGAACCGCGGCATCAGCGCCCTGATCTACCGTGCCTTGGAGCCCTTTGTGGAGCAGTTTGCCGGTCAGCACGGCGACGGTGATGAGGATGACGGTGAGGAAGCGTTTTTCGACGAGTCCCCAGAGGAGCAGAACCTGACTGAAGAGGACGCCGAGGCCGAGGCCAAGCGTCTGCAGGATCAGCCGATCAAGCTGGCCATCGTCGGTCGTCCCAACGTGGGTAAGTCCACCCTGACCAATCGCATCCTCGGCGAGGAGCGGGTGGTGGTGTACGACATGCCCGGCACCACCCGTGATTCGGTGTTTATCCCCATGGAGCGCGACGATCGAGAGTACGTGTTGATCGACACCGCCGGGGTTCGCCGTCGTGGCAAGGTCCACGAGACCGTAGAGAAGTTCTCCGTCATCAAGACCCTGAAGGCCATCGAAGAGGCCAACGTGGTATTGCTGACCATCGACGCCCGTGAAGGGATCTCCGATCAGGATCTCTCCCTGCTGGGCTTCGTGCTCAACGCCGGCCGGGCCCTGGTGCTGGCGGTGAACAAGTGGGACGGCCTCTCCAATGACGTCAAAGAGGAGATCAAGCGGGAGCTGGATCGCCGTCTGGGCTTCATCGATTTTGCCCGGGTGCACTTCATCTCCGCCCTGCATGGCACCGGTGTGGGTCACCTGTTTGAGTCGGTTCAGGAGGCCTATGCCAGCGCCACCCAGCGTCACAGCACCTCGCTGCTGACCAAGGTCATGAAGATGGCGGTGGACGATCACCAGCCGCCCATGTCCCACGGTCGCCGCATCAAGCTGAAGTACGCCCACCCAGGCGGCTACAACCCGCCCATCGTGGTGGTGCACGGCAACCAGGTGAAGAACCTGCCGGATTCCTACAAGCGCTACCTGATGAACTACTACCGCAAGTCGCTGAAGATCATGGGCAGCCCCATCCGCATTCAGTTCCAGGAGGGTGAGAACCCCTTCGACAACCGTCGCAAGCGTTTGAGTGGCGAAGATCTCAAGCAGCGCAGACGGGTGCTGGGTCATCTGAAGAATCGCCGCTGATGGCAAATGAGGCTCCCAATCGGGGGCCTTTTTTAGGTTCTTCGCACATTAGCGGGAACTAGATACGAAAACGGCTGGAAAGGTTATTGTGTAGTCGCCAAACAAACCCAA
>NZ_JBLXDO010000028.1:0-51168 GCF_048263965.1 Ferrimonas sp.
GTTTGGCGACTACACAATAACCTTTCCAGCCGTTTTCGTATCTAGTTCCCGCTAATGTGCGAAGAACCTAAAAAAAGAGGGCCCGTGGGCCCTCAAGGAAATCGATATGATAAGGTCGTGAAACTGGAGACTCTGGCCCTTGGTGCTGTGGGCCATTGACTACAGCATACTCAGCCCTGGCGATTAGATATAACGCACTCTCACTATTGCACTAATCGACTTTCCCTCTTTGAATCCCGCTCTGGGATTTTGTGTGCTTCGGTCCTGCGGATTCGACTCCAGCTGACCGGACAACAGACAAAAAAAGAGGGCCAACAGGCCCTCAAAAAAACGATATGAGATGATGATGAAACTCGGTACTCTGGGCCTTGGTGCTGTGGGCCATTGGTTACAGACTACCCAGTCTCACCCTCTTGGTATAACGGAGTGTGGCTATCGCCCTAATCGACTTTGTCGTTTTGAATGCCAGCCCGTAATTCCACCTTGCGCTCAGGGCGGTTCAAGATCACACCTCCTCCTGCCACAGTGGCTCTCCCGCCACCCAGGTTCGGGTCACCTTCATCCCTGTCCCCAATAGCACCATGTTCGCCAATGCGCCGGGCTTAAGGTGTCCCAACGCCTCCTCCATACCCAGGGCCCTGGCAGGATTGGCCGATGCCATGCGCAGTGCCTGTCCCGGCGCCACTCCCAGGCCATCGATGGCATTGAGCACCGCCTGGTTCATATCCAGCACCGAGCCCGCCAACTGGCCATCGGGCCCCTCCAATCGACACTGGTGGCGGGTGACCTGACGCCCCACCAGTTCAAAGCTCTGCTGATCACTGCCTACCGGGGGCATGGCATCGGTCACCAGCATCAGGTTGTCCTGTCCCTTGCACTTCAGCGCCAGGCGGGCCGCCCGGTAATCCATATGGTGACCGTCGAGGATGATCCCCGCCATGCTGTACTCATCCAGCAGCGCGCTGCCCACCATGCCCGGCGCCCGGGACGCCAGGGGCGACATTGCATTGAACAGATGGGTAAAGCCGACGGCGCCGGCGGCCAGGGCGGCGTCCACCTCATCGGCGCTGGCGTTGGAGTGACCCAGGAAGACGATCACTCCCAGAGAAACCAGGGTGCGGATCTCCGCCTCCGACACCACATCCGGCGCCAGGGTGATCATCTTGACCCCCAGGTCGTCCCGGGCGTAAAGCTGCCACTCCGCCTCACCGATGGGGCGCATATGCTCGGCGTTGTGCACCCCGCCCTTGGCCGGTGCCAGGTGCGGCCCTTCGAAGTGAATGCCCAGGATGCCAAAGGGGGAGCTTTGCCTGGCCCTGGCCACAGCATCCGCAGCCCGGGTCATGCTGGCCAGATCATCGGTGATCACCGTCGGCAGCATCGCCGTGGTACCAAACTGGCCATGGGCGTTGAGCACGGTCAGCACCTGGTCTGCGTCGACCGCGTCATTGATCAGCACACCGCCGCCACCATTGACCTGAAGATCCACAAAGCCCGGGGCCAGGATGCCCACCAGCTTCTCATCCCAGCGATTGCGCTCCTTGTCGATGCTGGCCACGCGGCCATTCTCCACGGTAAGTACCACGTTCTTAAACATCTGCTGGCCATCAAACAGCTGACTGACCAGGTAGCGTTTACTCATTCCTCTCCCTCCTTCAGGGGCATAAGACCGGGTGCCGGGGCCTGGCCCAGCAGCACCTCGGCCAGAGAATCGTAGCTCGCCCCCCGTCCGGGGCGATCCAGGTGATAGGCAAAGCTGGCCAGGCCCCAGTGGCACCAGGGACTGACCTGTGAAAACTCATAAGGAGCACGCAGGCTCAGGTGGACCACCGAGCGACCACAGGCTCTGGCCTGTTCCAGCAGCCGAACCAGCCGCTCGGGCTGATGGGCTTGAATCTGCGCCTGTTCGCTCAACGCTGACACATCCTCCATGCCTCCCAACTCGGCGGGGCTCTGGCGGGGTGAGATAAAACCACTGACCACCAAGTCCACCTGCTCCATCACCCTGTGAAGCTCCGCTTCAGGTTGAAGCAGACTGGCGCAACTTATCTTGAGCTCAGGCTTAAGCTCTTTCAGGGCCTGGGCCAGGGCATGGGCCTTCTCCAGGTCGGGCATCATCAGCAGCCAATGGCGATGCTCACCGGCGGGCCGGGGCAGGGTATTGGCACACAACGGGGTAATGGCGGCCGCCGCCAACTTGCGCTCCAGGGCCCGGTGAGCGTCACAGCCCAGTACTTCGACAGGGAACAGAGGCTCAGGCGTCAGCCTCCGCTTGAGATCGGCGATCCTCGCCAGGGAGCGCTGCCACTCATCAGGGTCCAGCTGGCCGCTGGCCATCGCCTCGGCCACAGCATCCATCAGGGCATCCAGCTTGGCCAGGTCCGCCTCGCAGCGGATTCGCACCGGCATCAGGGCGATGTCCACCCCGGCGGCAAAGGTGTGGATCACCGCCTGGGTCAGCGACAACCAGCCGCTGATGCCCGCCATATCCAGGGCATCGGTGATCACCACCCCGCGGTATCCCAACTCCTGCCGCAGCAAACCGGTGATGATCTTGCGGGAGAGGGTGGCCGGCACCAGATGTTGTCGGCCATCCAGGCCAGTCAGGGTGGTGTCATCCAGGGCGGGGTACTGAATGTGGGCGGTCATCACCATGGCGGGCTGGGTGTGCTCCAGTATGGCTTTGAAGGGCACCAGCTCCATTTGGTCCAGGTGTGCACGGTCGTGATCCACTCGGGGCAGGCCGGTGTGGCTGTCGCTGTGGGTATCCCCATGGCCGGGAAAATGCTTGAGGGTTGCCAGAACGCCGCCGGCGACCAGGCCCCGGGCCTGAGCCAGCCCCAGTTGCGCCACCAGCCCGGGGTCATCCCCGTAGGCGCGGACGTTGATCACCGGGTTCTGCGGGTTATTGTTCACATCGACACAGGGCGCATGGTCCACATTGATCCCCAGGGCCGACAGCTCCCGGCCCATGGCGACGGCCACCTCTTCTGCCAATTCAGGGTAAACGGAAGACGCGGCCCCCAGCGCCATGTTTCCGGCGAAGGTGGTGGTGTACGCTTTGGGTGTGCGACACACCCGTCCCCCCTCCTGATCCACAGAGATCAGCAGAGGCGTGCCCAGGGGCGAGCGCGCCGCCGCCTGCTGCAGCTGTGAGGTCAGGGCCCGAATCTGCTCCGGGTTCTCCAGGTTCTCGGAAAACAGGATCACCCCACCCAGCCCCTGGCGGGCGATCCAGTCCGCCACCGCTTTCGGCAACCGGGTCATTGGGGTGCGCGATGTGGGCGAGTCGCCAAAATAGCGCAAGTCGATCATCAACTTCTGGGCGATCTGTTGTTTCAGGTTCATCAGGTACTGATCCGCTCCTTGGGTTGAGTTAGAGTCACACCGGCATTGCCGCCAATCAAGGAGAATTGGCCACAGCCATGGATGCGCTCCCGTTTTCCTGCCCCAAACGGGTGATTTATCCACCCATTCATGGTAATTTACGCCGCCTCAGAATTAGGTGGCCGGCCCTTGCTTCTTGCCGCCACTGTCACTAGAACTTAGACACCGGTTTCCCCCCGACCCTGCTCTGCAGAGGAGGCGGCCCGGTTTTAACTTTTTTCAGGGTGGAATAAGCCATGACCCGTCGTGGAAACCTATTCATTGTATCGGCCCCCAGTGGTGCAGGTAAGTCGTCTCTCATCGGCGCCCTGCTCAAGGACAAGCCTGCGGACATGCAGGTGTCGGTCTCTCACACCACCCGAGCCCCCCGTCCCGGCGAGAGCGACGGCGTGCACTACCACTTCGTCGATAAAGAGGCGTTCAAGGCGCTGATCGATCAGGGTGCCTTCTTTGAGTGGGCCGAGGTGTTCGGCAACTACTACGGCACCTCTCGCGTCACCATCGAGCAGACCCTCGATAAAGGGATCGACGTCTTCCTGGACATCGACTGGCAGGGTGCCCGTCAGGTGAAGGCACTGATGCCCGAGGCGATCGGCATCTTTATTCTGCCCCCCTCCCGGGAGGAACTGGAGCGCCGGCTCAACAGCCGCGGCCAGGACAGCGCCGACACCATCGCCGCCCGCATGGCGGATGCGGTGGACGAGATGAGTCATTATGATGAGTACGACTATCTGATCGTCAACGAAGATTTCGACACGGCACTGGCGGATCTCTCTGCCATTGTTTTGGCCAACCGACTGCATCTGGCTGGGCAAAAATCTGTTCACGGTGATATGCTAGATGATCTGTTGGCAGGCTAGTCAACTTCATGTACACTTTTGCGTCATTTTTTTAAGCTCAAACACAGGAGTTCCTTTTCATGGCACGCGTAACTGTTGAAGACGCCGTAGATAAGATTGGCAACCGTTTTGACCTGATCCTGGTCGCCTCTCGCCGTGCGCGTCAGCTGTCTGTAAACGGCAAGGAACCGCTGGTCGAGGAGCAGAACGATAAGCCCACCGTGATCGCCCTGCGCGAAATCGAAGCGGGTCTGATCGATGCCAAGACTCTGGATGAGCAAGAGCTGCAAGCTCAGCGCGAGCAGGAAGCGGCCGAGCTGGCTGCGGTAGCTGCCATCGCTGAAGGACGCACTCTGTAATTCCAGCACCGGGGGTCGTCGTTGTATCTGTTTGAAAGCCTGAGGGAACTGGCATCCAGCTATCTGGATCCTGAGCAGGTCGAGAATCTCACTCGAGCGTATATCACCGCCAGAGATGCCCATGATGGGCAAACCCGGTCCAGCGGCGAGCCCTACATTACCCATCCGGTTGCGGTCACCCGCATCCTGGCGGAGATGCGTCTCGACTACGAGACCCTGGCCGCTGCCCTGATGCATGACGTCATCGAGGACACCGAGCTCACCAAAGAGGATCTGGCCGAACAGTTTGGTCCCTCTGTGGCAGAGTTGGTGGAGGGCGTCTCCAAGCTCGACAAGCTTAAGTTCCGCGACAAAAAGGAAGCCCAGGCGGAGAACTTCCGCAAGATGGTCCTGGCCATGGTGCAGGACATCCGGGTCATCCTGATCAAGCTCGCCGACCGCACCCACAACATGCGTACCCTGGGCTCATTGCGCCCGGACAAACGCCGCCGTATCGCCAGGGAAACCCTGGAGATCTACGCCCCCATCGCCAACCGCCTCGGCATCCATAACATCAAGAATGAGCTCGAGGACCTGGGTTTTTCCGCGCTCTACCCCATGCGCCACCGGGTGCTGCGGGACACCTTGCAGGCCGCCAGCGGTAACCGCAAGGCGATCATGAACTCCATCCGCGAGGCGATCATCGGTCGTCTGGATGAGGTCACCATCGACGGAGAGGTGTCAGGCCGGGAGAAGAACCTCTACTCCATCTACAACAAGATGGTGAACAAGGAGCTTCAGTTCCAGGAGGTGATGGACATCTACGCCTTTAGGGTGATCGTCAAGGATATCGACACCTGCTACCGGGTGCTTGGCGCCATGCACACCCTGTACAAGCCCCGCCTGGATCGCTTCAAGGATTACATCGCCATCCCCAAGGCCAACGGCTACCAGAGCCTGCACACCTCCCTCTATGGTCCCCATGGGGTGCCGGTTGAGGTGCAGATCCGCACCGAAGATATGGACCAGATGGCAGACAAGGGTGTGGCAGCCCACTGGCTCTACAAGGGCGACGCCGAGGCCAACGCCACCACCGCCCAGGTCCGTGCCCGCAAATGGATGCAAAGCCTGCTGGAGCTGCAGCAAAGTGCTGGCAACTCCTTCGAATTCATCGAAAACGTCAAAACCGATCTCTTCCCCGATGAGATCTACGTTTTCACCCCCACCGGCAAGATTCTGGAGCTGCCCCTGGGCGCCACGCCGGTGGACTTTGCCTATGCGGTCCACACCGACGTGGGCAACGGCGCCGTCGGCGCCAAGGTCAATCGCCACGCCTACCCCCTGAGCCAGCCGCTGAAATCTGGCCAGACCGTGGAGATCATCACCGCCCCGGGCGCCCGCCCCAATGCTGCCTGGCTGAACTTCGTGGTCACCGCCAAGGCCAGGGCCAAGATTCGCCACGTGCTGAAGAACCTGCAGGACAGGGACGCCACCGCCCTGGGTAAGCGGTTGCTGAACCACGCCCTGGGAGACATGACCCTGGAGGACATCTCCGCAGAGCGCATCGAGCAGGTGGTGGCCGAGTACCGTCACGACGACTTCAATGCCCTGCTGGCAGACATCGGCCTGGGCAACGCCATGAGCCTGGTCGTAGCCCAGAAGCTCAAGGGTGAGCTGGAGTCCACTGAGGGCCGCGACAAGCTGCCTATCCGTGGTGCCGAGGGGGTTCTGCTCTCCTTCGCCAAGTGCTGTCGCCCCATTCCCGGCGACGACATCGTGGCCCACGTCAGCCCCGGCAAAGGGCTGGTGGTGCACAGAGACAACTGCCGCAACATCCGTCGCGCCCGAGAGGTGGAGGCGGAGAAGTTCCTTAATGTGGAGTGGGATCAGGACAACCGGGAGGAGTACGTCACCGGCCTGAGGATGGACATCATCAATCATCAGGGGATCCTGGCCAAGCTCACCTCCATCATTGCGGCCTGCGACGCAAATATTCATAATCTCAACACCGAAGAGAAGGAGGGGCGGGTCTACACCATCACCCTGACGCTCACGGTGAAGAACCGGGTACACCTGGCCAATGTGATGCGCAAGCTGCGGGTTCAGCCGGAAGTGCTGAAAGTCGCGCGAAACCGTAACTGATAAACTCTGTGGGGACACCATGACCGACAAGCTCGTTATTGCCACCGACAAAGCTCCCGCCGCCATCGGCACCTACTCCCAGGCCATCCGCGCCGGGGACACCGTTTACATCTCCGGCCAGATCCCCCTGGTTCCAGAGACCATGGAGATGGTGGGTGACGACTTCGACTCCCAGGTCGTCCAGGTGTTCGACAACCTGAAAGCGGTCTGCGAAGCCGCCGGGGGTGACCTGCAGAAGCTGGTGAAACTGAACATCTACATGCTGGACCTGGCCAACTTCGCCAAGGTCAACGAGGTGATGGGCCAATACATCCAGCAGCCCTACCCTGCCCGTGCCGCCATCGGCGTCAAGGAGCTGCCCAAGGGCTCCCTGGTGGAGATGGATGCGGTGATGGTGCTCTAAACCAGACCCACACAGACCTATACTTTCGGGGGCGCATGGGCGCCCCCGGCTTCGTTTCTAACCTTAAGGAATCCCCATGAGCCCCGAACGCTTAGCCCGAATCAACGCCATGCTGGACAAGCGCCAGCCGGACCTGACCATCTGCATGGAGGAGGTCCACAAGCCGCACAACCTGGCGGCCATGGTGCGCACGGCCGATGCCGTTGGGGTTCATCAGGTGCACGCCATCTGGCCGGATCAGAAAACCAAGCTCTCCGGCGGCACCGCCACCGGCAGCCAGAACTGGGTCGGGCTGAAGTCCCACGCATCGATCACCGACGCCATCCAGGCGCTGCGTGAGCAGGGGATGCAGATCATCGCCACCAACCTGTCTGATACCGCCGTGGATTTCCGCGAAATCGACTACACCAAGCCCACCGCCATACTGATGGGCCAGGAGAAGTTCGGCATCACCAAGGAAGCCCTGGCCCTGGCAGATCAGGATGTGATCATCCCCATGGTGGGCATGGTGCAATCCCTGAACGTGTCGGTGGCCACCGCCCTGATGCTGTACGAAGCCCAGCGTCAGCGCCAGGAAGCAGGCATGTACGACACACGCACCCTGGACGACAGTGAGTGCCAGCGCCTGTTGTTTGAAGGTGGCCATCCCATCTTCGCCAAGATCTGCCGTCAGAAAGGGATCCCCTACCCCCGCGTCGATGAGGAGGGCCAGATCGATGCCCCCGAAGAGTGGTGGCAGAAGATCCAGATGACCAAGGACTCCTGGGAACACCTGGACGACTGACCAAGATGACAACCCGGGGAGGCGCAGCCAGCGCCTCCTCAACTCCCCTGCCCAATTGTCTGGCGGATACCAGCCGGTTTTTTGCCCACTCAGGACCACACCTACGACTTCATTTCACCGACGCAGTTAAACAGTAAAAAACAGGGTTACTCACGGGCTACTGGTCAACTCTCAACCGAACTCTCTGCTTACTCGGCGTTTTAACGCCAGAGATCACAAAAAATCAGCCCAACACGACAGCCATCAAGGTCGCCGCCACCCCAATTCGCACAATAATCACGCCATAAGCGCTTTAAAAATAGCCATTTCCTGCTATTTTCAAGTGGTTAGACCGGTTTTTCGTATTCCGTCAGGAGAGCGGAATCCATAATCCCCACCAGGCGCGTGGCACAAAAAATACAGAAGAGGGACATCTGATGGCTGAAAGTTTCAAGACTCCGGTAGAACTGCTGGATGAATGGGCCAGGGTTCAGGGCGACAAAATCTATCTGCGCCAACCTAAGCAGCGCAAACTGCACGACTACTCCTGGTGTCAGGTCCACCAGATGGCCCACCGCCTGGCCGGCGCCCTGCACAAACTGGGGTTTGAAAAAGGGGATAAGATCGCCATCCTTTCGAAGAATTGCGCCGAGTGGTTCATCACCGACCTGGCCCTGATGGTGGGTGGCTTCATCAGCGTGCCCATCTACCCCACCGCCAATGTGGACACCATCAGCTACGTGCTTGAGCACTCCGAGGCCAAGGGCATCCTGGTGGGCAAACTGGACGACGGTCCAGAGCAGGAGCCCGCCATCCCCGCCCACATCATCCGCATGGGCATGGGCTACGAAGGCATCACCACCCAGTATCATTGGCAGCAACTGCTGGAGATGGCCGATCCGCTGGACACTCACTATCCGGGCGCCGACGAGGTGATGACCGTCATCTACACCTCGGGATCCACCGGCAACCCCAAGGGCGCGGTGATGACTTTTGGTGCCTTCAGCTGGGCCGCCGATCGCCTCACCAAGCATTTGGGCGGCACCCCGAAAGACAGGGTGATCTCCTACCTGCCCCTGGCGCACATCACCGAGCGCGCCTACATCTTTGGCAGCTCCATCGCTGGCGGCGGCACCGTCTACTTCGCCGAGAGCCTGGACACCTTCGTGGAGGATGTGCAGGTGGCCAACCCCGACTTCTTCCTGTCGGTTCCCAGGCTCTGGACCCTGTTCCAGAAGAACATCATCGCCAAGGTGGGGGAGAGCAAACTCAACCTGTTGCTGAACATCCCCATACTCAACGCCTTCATCGCCCGTAAGATCCGCAAACAGCTGGGGCTGAACAACGCCCGCATCCTGGGCTGTGGTTCGGCGCCGGTATCGCCGTCCCTGCTGCACTGGTACCGCCGTATCGGCATGGACATCACCGAGGCTTGGGGCATGACCGAAAACGGTGCCTACGCCACCCTCAACTTCCCCTACCGCGCCGATAAGATCGGCAGTGTCGGTGCCCCCGGCATCGACTGTGAGGTGAAGATCGGCGACGACAATGAGCTGCTGTTCAAGAGTCCGGGCCTGTTCCGTGAGTACTACAAACAACCGGAAGCCACGGCTGAGGCCTTTGATGAAAATGGCTACTTCCGTACCGGAGACCAGGCTGAAGTGGACGAGGATGGCTACGTCACCATCACGGGTCGGGTGAAGGATAACTTCAAGACCGCCAAGGGTAAGTTTGTCGCCCCTGTGCCCCTGGAGCGTAAGCTGGCTCAGGAGAGCCGCATCGAACTGCTGTGCGTCATCGGCTCAGGCCAACCCTATCCGGTCGCCCTGGTGCAGCTCTCGGAAGCGGCCCGCGCGGAATCCCGCACCGAGGTGGAGATCGCCCTGCGCAGCATCTGCCGCCAGGTCAGCGGCACCATGGAGAGCCACTCTACCCTGGGCGGCATCCTGGTGGTAGACGAGCCCTGGACGGTGGAAAACGACGTCCTCACCCCCACCCTGAAGATCAAACGCCACGTACTGGAGAAGCGCTACGGCCCAATGATCGGCCACATGCGTGACGACACGGTGGTGTGGGAAGATCAGCTTTCCAAGGCTGCCAAGGCCAGCTAGCACCTCAAAAGAACACGGGGCCCCATGGGCCCCTTTCTGTTTCCGCCCTCTAAGGGGCTGATTCCCGTAGGCAGGACTGCTATTATCTGATCATATTTACAGTAGTTGTGGATAACAGAGTGACGGATCTGGCGGCTCTGCCCATCACCTCCCTCAAGGGTGTCGGCAGCAAAGTAGCAGAGAAATTAGCCAAAATTGGCATCGAATCGGTTCAGGACCTGCTGTTCCACCTGCCCCTGCGCTACGAAGACCGCACCCGCCTGTGGGCCATCGCCGAGCTGATGCCCGGCATCCACGGCACCGTCGAAGGGGAGATCCTCTCCAGCAAGGTCACCTACGGCCGCAAGCGAATGATGACCGTCAAGATGATGGACGCCAGCGGCAGCCTCACCCTGAGGTTCTTCAACTTCGCCATGGCTCAGAAGAACACCCTGCAGAACGGCAAGCGGATCCGCGCCTTTGGCGAGATCCGCCGCGGCCTCCATGGACTGGAGATCATCCACCCTGAATACAGCCTGCCCGGTGAGGGCAATGGCCTGGAACTGGAGGAGCGCCTCACTCCCATCTATCCCACCACCGAAGGCCTGAAGCAGCTGAGTCTGCGCAAATTGGCCGAACAGGCGGTGGATAAGCTGCACAATGCCAGGGTCCCTGAGCTGTTGCCCGACGGGCTCTACGACCAGCAGATGAGCATGGAGCAGGCCCTGGAGTACGTGCACAGGCCTCCGGCGGATGCGGATGTGGAGCTGCTGGCCGAGGGGCAACACCCGACTCAACAGCGACTGGCGATGGAGGAGCTGCTGGCGCAGAACCTCTCCATGCTGCAGCTGCGTCAGAGTGCCGATGAACACAGCGCCCTGCCGCTGACAATGGACACCGCCCTGGAAAATGACTTCCTGGCCAGGATCCCCTTCGAACCCACCGGCGCCCAGAAACGGGTGGTGGCTGAGATCCGCACCGATCTGGCCACCAGCCAGCCGATGATGCGCCTGGTTCAGGGGGATGTAGGCTCAGGGAAAACCCTGGTGGCGGCTCTGGCGGCGCTGACTGCCCTGAGCCAGGGACGTCAGGTGGCCCTGATGGCCCCCACCGAACTGTTGGCCGAACAGCATGCCCTGGCCTTTGCCAACTGGCTGGAGCCCCTGGGGTATCCGGTCGCCTGGCTGGCTGGCAAACTCAAGGGTAAGGCGCGGGAGCAGACCCTGGCTCACGTGGCCGACGGCACCGCCAAGATGATTGTCGGTACCCACGCCATCTTCCAGGATCAGGTCAGCTTCGATCATCTGGCGCTGATCATCATCGATGAGCAGCACAGATTCGGGGTACATCAGCGGCTGGAGCTGAGGGAGAAGGGGCTCAAAGAGGGCAACTACCCCCATCAACTGATCATGACCGCCACCCCCATCCCCCGGACTCTGGCGATGACCGCCTACGCGGATCTGGACACCTCCATCATCGACGAGCTGCCCCCGGGTCGAACACCGGTCACCACGGTCGCCATCGGCGACAACCGCCGTCACGAAGTGGTGGAGCGAGTGCGTCAGGCCTGCAAGGAGCAGGGCAGGCAGGCCTACTGGGTCTGTACCCTCATCGACGAATCCGAAGTGCTTCAATGCCAGGCTGCGGAGGACACCGCCGTCGAATTAGGGGAACAACTGTCTGATTTACAGGTCGGATTGGTACATGGCCGCATGAAGTCGGCTGAGAAGCAGCAGGTGATGGATCAATTCAAATCCGGCGACTTGGATCTGCTGGTGGCCACCACGGTGATCGAAGTCGGGGTGGATGTCCCCAACGCCAGCCTGATGATCATTGAAAACCCGGAGCGACTGGGCCTGGCCCAGTTGCACCAGCTCAGAGGCCGGGTCGGCCGGGGCAGCACCGCCAGTCACTGTGTGCTGCTCTACCACCCACCCCTGTCCAAGACGGCTCAGGCCCGCATCGGCGTGCTTCGCGAGAGCAACGACGGCTTCGTCATCGCCCAGCGGGATCTGGAGATTCGCGGGCCCGGCGAAGTACTGGGCACCAAACAGACCGGCCTGGCCGATCTGAAGATTGCCGACCTGGTTCGGGATGGCGCCCTCATCCCCCAGGTGAAGCGATTGGCGGAACACCTGATGCGGAAACACCCCCAAAGTGTGCAGCCGCTTATAGATAGGTGGTTAAAAGGGCGAGAGATTTATAGCCAAGCCTAGACAGCCCGGGCTAATTTTGCACAATGGAAGTCCGGGTCGGCACAGGAGTAGAGAGACCAAATGAATTCCAACGAACGCGACACCTCCAGTTCCAGCAGCAACACCCTGATGATGGGAGCAGTGGCGCTGGTGATCCTGCTCAGCGTCGGTGCCTGGGTCTACCTGGCCGGTGAGCCGGAAGCTCCCCAGGTCACCGCCGACCCCATCGAGCCGGTGATTGAGCCTGCGGTGGAGGTTCCCGCTGAGCCCCTGCCGACAGAACCCGTGGTCGAGCCTGAACCCGAACCAGAACCTGAGCCTGTGGTCGAGCCCGAGCCCGCCGTGGAGCCCGAGCCCCAGCCTGAGCCCGAGCCTGAGATCGTTCTGCCCAGCCTGGGTGAGTCCGATGATTTCGCCAAGGGGGAGCTGAACAAGCTGGCCGATGGCATGCAGCTGGGCCAGTTCCTGGTCTCCGACAGCCTGGTGCGGCGCTTCGTCAGCCTGGTGGACAACCTGGCCGAGGGCAACGTACTGCGCACCCAGGGCCCCTTTAAGAAGCTCAACGAAGAGTTCAAAGCGGTGGACGTCAATGGCCAGCTCTATCTGGACCCAGACGGCTTCCATCGTTTCGATGCCTACACCAGCTTCCTCTATCGTCTGGATGAACAGGCGCTGCGCGACAGCTACCTGCTGATGGAGCCCCTGTTTGAGCAGGCCTACGCCGAACTGGGATACAGTGATGGCTTCCGTGACCGGATGATGGACGCCATCAACCTGATGCTGGCCGCACCGGAGATGGACACCGCCCTGGCTCTGGAGAGCCACTCGGTGAACTACACCTTCCAGGATGAGCAGTTGGAGGAGATGAGCGACGCCGAGAAGCTGATGCTGCGCATGGGGCCGGATAACGCCGGCAAACTCAAGTCCACCTTGCGCCGCTTCAAGGCCGCCATGAACGACTGAGTGACACCACGATCAATAAAGCCCCGCACTGCGGGGCTTTATTGTTTCGAGGGCGGGACACACCAATGCCGTCACTCCTTGGGCGGCAGCACCGCAAACAGCGCCTCCAGGGTCAGCCCATCCGCCAGCTGTATGGTCAGGGGCACCTTGGCATTGCGCCCCTGAGCCAGGCGGGAGAGGTCCAGATCCTCGGCCTGAACCCAGGCATGGGGTGTGTCGCGCACCGGCTTGCTGTATTTGACCTCGGCCCGGGCCAGGACAATCTCCCCCGCCACCCCCTTGAGCTGCAACTCCAGCCAGACCCGTCCCCAGCCAGTCAGGGTCGCCTGGGTGTAACCGGCCCCGGCAAACAGGGTACCGTGCAGGTTGCTGCCCCGCTCAAAGCTGGCCCGGGTCTCGAATTGCTGACCATCGAAACTCACCCCCTCCACCCGCATAAAATCAGAGACCGGAATGGTCTGATGCCATGTCTGGGTCAGCCGGATCACGGCCGCGGGCAGAAGCCTGGCCATGCGCCTGTGCCCTATGGTGCCAAACAGGGTGTGCCCCGGTCCCAGGTCCCGGTAGCCCCTGGCCAGATAGAAGCCGATCTGATCCTCTCTGGATTGCAGCTCGATGACCTCCATCCCCGCCACTTCCGCAGCTTGCTCCAGGGCTGCCAGCACTCTGGCACCCAACCCCTGCCCCTGACACTCAGGCTCCACCGCCATAAAGCGGATCTGCCCTCGCCGTGGGCTGTGTCGATGCAAGCGCCCGGTCGCCACCACCCTGTCCCGCTCGTCCAGCAACACCCGGTGTATCGCCTCGGCTTCCAGCTCATCCTGCTCACTGCCCTTGGGCTGACCCCAGGGGGCTCTAAGCAGGCGGTATCTCAAATCGAGTGCCTGGGACAATTGATCTGTGGTGGGGGCGAGCAGCTTCATCGACGACCATAACCTGTTTCAGAGCAAATTAGCGGTGAGAATATCACAGTTAAACTGGACACCCTGACCCGACCAAGGCATCTTGGGCGAACCGCGGACTCAAGCTTGTGCCGCGGTGGTCGATATAACTAATAATCTGCCGCCTGTTGGAATTTGTGGGATGACTCAAGAGAACAATCGCCAGGAGTTTCTGGTATTCACCCTGGGCCCTAAGCGTGCCTTTGCCATCACGACCCTGAAAGTCAGGGAGATTGTTACCACCCGTCAATTCAACCAGATTCCGGGAAGCCACCCCTGCGTGGTGGGCACCATGCCACTGCGCGGCCACACTCTGACGGTGATCGACCTGGCCAGCGCCATCGGCATGCAACCCGATGACTGCAAACAGGTGGTGGTCTGTGAGGTACAGGGCAAGTTCTTCGGCCTGTTGGTCACCGGCATCGACACCATCCACTACTGCAACAGCGACGATGTGGCCGCCATGCCTTCCAGGCTGGGGGACTCCAGCTACAGCTCCGGTGTGATTCGCCGTGAGCACGATCTGGTTCAGGTGCTGGATCTGGAGCGCATCCTCAATGAAACCGTGGGACTTAACGCCAACAAGCGGGTGGACGACTTTGTCCTGACGCCTGAGACCCTGGCCGAGATCCGCGGCCAACGCATCCTCATCTGCGACGACTCCCGCTTCGCCCGCCGTCAGCTGGCCACGGTGCTGGAGCAGCATGGCATCGACTACCACAGTGCCCCCAATGGCCGGGCCGCCCTGGAAACCCTGCAGCGCCAGGCCAATGCGGGCCAACCCATTCAGATCCTGGTCTCCGACATCGAGATGCCGGAGCTGGATGGCTATCAGCTGGCCACTACGGTGCGAGGCGAGGAGTGCCTCAAGGAGACCTACATCATCCTGCACACCTCCCTCAACAGCGATGTCTGCCGCCGCTACACAGAAAACAGCGGCGCCAACGAGGGTCTGTGCAAGTTCGACCCGGAAGCCCTGCTGGCGGCCATCGCCCGTGGCGCCCACCAGGACTGAGTCTGGTCAGCAAAAACAGAAACGCCGCGGAGTCCGCGGCGTTTTCGTTTTCGAGCTCGGGCAGCGTGGCGCTATACCTGCAGGTGGAAGGTCACCGGCCCATCATTGGTCAGCGATACCTGCATGTCGGCGGCAAACTCTCCGGTCTCCACCTCCATCCCTGTGCTGCGACAGTAGGCAACAAACTCTTCGTACAGCGACTTGGCCTGATCCGGCTTACCGGCGCCAGAGAAGCTGGGGCGCAGCCCCTTGCCGGTGTCCGCCGCCAGGGTGAACTGACTCACCACCAGCAGCTTGCCTTCGGCCTGGCGAACGTTCAGGTTCATCTTGCCCTCCTCATCGCTGAAGATGCGGTACTTCATCACCTTGTCCGCCAGTTTGCGCATCCGCTCGCCATCATCCTGCTGCTCCACACCCAGGAGCACCAGCAATCCCCGGTCGATCTCGCCGGTGATGCGCCCTTCAACTTCCACTTTGGCGGTGGACACCCGCTGCACTAATGCGATCATCTGTTACCTCTTCTGATTCAGCGCATCAGTGTGGCGAAGAGCGCCTCGTAACTCAAGAGGCGTTAGAGATCCCCCAGTTTCACCTCTTTGGCCATGGGCTGGGCCTGAGGGAACTGTTGACGCACCAGGGCCAACCCCTGATTGGTCCAGGCCATGAAGCGGGTCAGTTCCAGCAGGCTGATCTCATTCACAAAGGTGGCAGAACCGCGCACCTCGATGGCTCGCCCCTCCTGGCGGACAATGAACTTGGCAAAATCCAGTTGCTGATTCAGTTTGCCAATCACCAGCAGCAGCTCCGGTGTCTGTGCCAGATCCGGGTGCAGCAGGTAGTACTTGGTGATCACCACCCGATCCAGGCTGTCCGGCAGCATTCTGGGCTGCAGCATAAAGTGGCTGCCGTCATACTCCACCAGCAGCCTGTCCGCCGCCGCCCGCTTCACCTGATAGGACTCCGCCTGCAAGGCCGCCAACAGTATGTCCGTGGCCTGCTCATTGGTTTTGCCGCTCAGATCGATGCGGTCCTGGGACTGACCGGTGGCCGCACAGCCCGTCACCAGCATCAACATCACAATCGCCATCCAGTGTTTCATTATTTCACGTCCTTTTGTGGTTCGGTCACGGCAAAGAACTCGGGCAGGGAGGCGGTGACCTCGGCTCCCAGCAGGAGGATCATCCAGGAAAGATAGACCCAGACGAACAGAATGGGGATCACTGCCAGGGCACCATAGATCGCCTCATAGGAGGGGAAGGTGGTGATGTACCAGGCAAAGCCACGCTTGCCCGCCTCAAACAGCAGGGCCGCCACCACGGCACCGGTCAGGGCATGGTGGAAACGCACCTGGGCATTGGGCACCAGGGAGTAGATCAGCACAAAGGCCAGCACCGACAGCAGGAAGGGCAGCTTGGCCATGAAGAAGGGCACCATTCCGGACAACCCGACGTCGGACAGCAGCTTCAGCGACACCAGGTAGGAGGTCATGGCGATGCTGGCCCCCATCAGTATCGGCCCCAGAGTCAGGATCATCCAGTACATGGAGAAGGAGTAGACCCAGCGTCGCCGCTGCTGGATTCGCCAGATCTGGTTCAGGGCCTTGTCGATGGCGGAGATCAGTGCCAGGGCCACCACCGCCAGGAATACCACCCCCACCGCGGTCATCTTGGAGGCGTTGGCGACGAATTCAGTCAGGTACTGCTGCACCACGCCACTGGCCGTGGGCACGAAGTTGGTGTAGACAAACTGCTCCACCTGCTCCTTCACCCCGACGAAACCGGGAAACGCGGAAAAGATGGACAGCACCACCGCCATCATGGGCACCAGGGAGAGCAGGGTCATGTAGGCCAGGTAGCCCGAGGTCACCTGCAGGCGGTTCTCCATGCTGCGCCGGAACAGAAAGCGAAAATAGGCGGGAATCCGCCGCCAGGGGAAGCTCTGCCACTGCAGCCGCGCCCGGGTGATGATGTTCATAGTAATCCTGTGTTTATACCGCTAACCACTCGAAAGAGGCCCACTATTCGTTCACGATTGCGCCCAGACTCACTGGCAGTGAGACGTTCGGAGTGGAGCAAATACCTAATGCACTTGGTATTATCTCTATAAATGGATCATAACACCGGGAGCGGACCTGTACAGGGTTGCGTCAGTTGACCCCGGAGTGCCCGCCCCCTATAGTGCGCCTCTCTTATACCCGGAGAGCCCCATGCCCAGCCCCAGCGCATCCAATCAGAACCTCAGCGTCTACTATGCCCTGATGTCGGCCCTGGGTTTCGCCCTGATGTCCGCCTGCGTCAAGCTGGCGAGCGCCCGGGGGATTCCTGTGCTGGAGATCGTCGCCGCCCGGGCCCTGGTCTCGGTGCTGCTCAGCTACCTGGATATCCGTCGCAAGGGGCTGGCGCCTTTGGGCAACAACAAGCCGCTGCTGTTGGCTCGGGGCGCCACCGGAGCCCTGGCGCTGATCTGCGTCTACTACGCCGTCACCACCCTACCCCTGGCGGAAGCCACCCTGCTGCAGTATCTGCACCCGGTCTTCACCGCCCTGCTGGCGTTCCACTTCCTCGGAGAACGAATCCATCGTTTTACCCTGATCTGCATCACCCTCTCCCTGGCGGGCCTGAGCGCCATGATGATGCCGGTGTGGTCCAGTCCCCACAGCCCCCTGCCCCTGCTGAGCATCGCCGCCGGCCTGGCGGGCGCCTGTGGCAGTGCCATCGCCTACATCCTGGTGAAAAAATTGAGCCGGACCGAAGACAGCTCGGTGATCATCCTCTACTTCCCCATGTTGGCCCTGCCGCTGTCGCTGGTGCTGCTGGGCAACGACCTGGTGATCCCGGACTGGCAGACTCTGGGCCTGCTGCTGTTGGTGGGGGTGTTTACCCAGGTCGGTCAGGTTGGCCTGACCAAGGCACTGCAGGGTGAAGTGGCCAACCGGGTGGTGGCCTACTCCTATGTGCAGATCCTCTTCTCCATCGCCCTGGGCTGGCTGGTGTTCGCCGAGATCCCCACCCAGTGGACCCTGATCGGGGGAGGATTGATCCTGGGCGGCGCCCTGTTCAATCTCCTGGGACGCACTCGCTAACACACTCTCCTTGCTCCAGGTTGCTTCGGTGTTAACATAACTGTCTAAACTACTGAGTTATCAGCACCCTCAGGACGAGGGAAGCAAGGAGGTTTGTATGTCCCGACAGGGTTCCGCCGGCAATGTCATCGCCGCCATCTGCAGTTTCTTCATCCCCGGCCTGGGTCAGCTGGTGCAGGGACGGATACTGCCGGCACTGTTGTTTTTCGTGTTCATCAGCTCAGGCTACTTCTTCTACTTTTTGATCGTTCCCGCGGTGATTGCCGCCGTGCTGCACCTGTGGTGCATCATCGACGCCGCCCGCTACCGCAGTTAAGGAGCTTCCATGCGTTTTCTTATCCTTGCCCTGGCCCTGATGCTCAGTGGCTGCCAATCCGCCTATTACGCCGCCGCGGAGCAGGTGGGTTACCACAAGCGTGAAATCCTCACCGATCGGGTAGAGAGCGCTCAGGAGAGCCAGAAAGAGGCCCAGGAGCAGTTCAGTTCGGCCCTGGAACAGCTGAAGACCCTGGTGGATTTCGAGGGAGGCGACCTGGAATCGGTGTACGACCAGGTGCGTGGCGAATACGAGGCCTCGGAGAAAGCCGCCAACGAGGTGTCTGAACGCATCGACGCCATCGATCATGTGGCCGGCGCCATGTTTGACGAGTGGCAGGATGAGCTGGAGCAATACCAGTCCGCCTCCCTGCGCCGCAACAGCGAAAAACAGCTGCGCTCCACCCAGCGACAGTACGACAAGATGCTCAGCAGCATGCGCCGCGCCGAAGACAAGATGGAGCCGGTGCTGGCCCGCCTGAAGGACAATGAGCTCTACCTCAAGCACAACCTCAACGCCCGTGCCGTCATTGCCATCGGCAATGAGTTCGGCGATCTCAAACAGGAGATTCAATCTCTCATAACCGAGATGAATCGTGCTATTGCCGAATCTGACGAGTTCATCCAGACCCTGGGACAATAAAGATTTGGTTTCCATGCCAAACTGTTAAATGGGTCTAAAATCCACAAATCAGCCCCTGCTTTAGCGAGCAAGGGCTGAGATACTTATGGCCATCTGAATCCATATGGATGGCCCATGTCCTTTCTCGAGTCCCTTCTTTTGCTCACCGGCTGCACCGTGGCCCTGGGCATTCTCATTACCCTGAGTCGCACGCTCGGGGCGGCCACCACTGTGCTGACCGCGGGACTGGGACTGTTGATGGCCAGAGATGCCCTGCTGCTGCTGGCCGCATTGTGCTTCCTGATGACTCTGGGTGCCGGCCGCCAGCTGATGCCCAACCGGCGGCCCTCCCGAACCCTGGATCACTTCGACCGATTACGGCAGATGACCCAGAACGCCTTCGCCGTGGCCATGGTGGTGATCGCCATCCAATACGGCTTGTACGCCATGCAGATGGAGGCGGGCAGCGTTTGGCTGACCCGGCCCAGTGTGGTGGACATCTACCTGCCGGTCACCGCCGGCATCTCGCTGCGGGCCTGGGTTGAGCAGGGTGTATTGGACCACCAGCACCCCGCCGCCCTGGTGATGTTCCTGGCGCTGATGGCCTCCGCCCTGGTGACCAAGCGCGCCTTCTGCAGCTGGATCTGCGCCGTCGGCTTTATCTCCGAGCTGATCTATCGCCGGGGTCATAAGGCGGTAAAAAGCGGAATCCGCATCCCCAACTGGCTGGACAGCGGCCTGCGCATGACCAAATATGGCGTGCTGATCTGGCTGCTGACTCTGGTGCTGGAGATCCCCTCAATCGAGCTGGCCTCCTACCTGGACAGCGACAAACACCTGATGGCGGACCTCTCCATGTGGAAGCAATTCACCCACCCCAATGTGGTGATGATGGTGCTGCTGGCGATGTTGCTGCTGCTGTCGGTGGTCAAGCGCAACGCCTTCTGCCGCTACTTCTGTCCCTATGGCGCCCTGATGGGAGCCCTCTCCCTGCTGAGCCCCTTCAAAATTCGCCGTGACCGCGCCACCTGCCTGAGGGAGAGCGAGGGCAAGGATTGTAGCAAGTGTCATCAGGCCTGCCCGTCACAGATTCCGGTGCACCGCCTGGATACGGTGAACGTGGATGAGTGCCACGCCTGCCATCGCTGTGCCCAGGCCTGCCCGCAAAAGGGCGCCTTGACCCTGTCACTGCCGGGGCGCTACCTGCCTCTGAAGCCGTCGGTGATCCTGTTCATGCTGCTGATGTTTGTCGCCGTGGTGCCGCTGCTCAGCTACCTCAGTGGTTACTGGCAGAGCAGCACCCCGGAGCAGATTCGCCAGTCCATTCTTCCTCAACTGGAAACCCTGACGCTGCTGCCCCAGGCGGAATAATCTCAGGCAAACGCCAACAATAAAAAAGGGCCGCAAATGCGGCCCTTTCTGATCCCTTGAGAGGAATTACTTCTTCGCTTCTCGGGAAGCGCGCTTACGATCGGATTCGGTCAGCAGCTTCTTACGGATGCGGATGCTCTCCGGGGTCACTTCCACCAGCTCGTCATCATCGATGAACTCCAGAGCCTGCTCCAGGGTCATCTTGATCGGCGGAGTCAGAACCTGAGCGTCGTCGGTACCGGAGGCACGGACGTTGGTCAGCTGCTTGCCCTTGAGCACGTTCACGGTCAGGTCGTTGTCACGGCTGTGGATGCCCACCACCATGCCTTCGTACACCTCAACACCGTGACCGATCATCAGACGGCCACGCTCCTGCAGGTTGAACAGGGCGTTGGTCAAGGCCTTACCGGTGGCGTTGGCGATCAGTACGCCGTTGATGCGCTGACCGATGTCGCCGCCCTTGTGAGGGCCGTACTTGAAGAAGGTGTGGTAGATCAGGCCGGTACCAGAGGTCAGAGTCATGAACTCGGTCTGGAAGCCGATCAGGCCGCGAGAAGGCATGATGAAGTCCATGCGGATACGACCCTTGCCGTCAGGGGCCATGTCGGTCAGCTCAGCCTTACGCAGACCCAGCTTCTCCATGATGCTGCCCTGGTTCTCCTCTTCCACGTCCACGGTCACGGTCTCGTAGGGTTCTTCCAGCACACCGTCAACGGTACGCAGAATCACCTCGGGGCGGGATACCGCCAGCTCGTAACCTTCACGGCGCATGTTCTCGATCAGAACACCCAGGTGCAGTTCACCACGGCCGGAGACACGGAACTTGTCCGGATCATCGGTCTCTTCCACGCGCAGGGCCACGTTGTGCACCAGCTCTTTCTGCAGACGCTCCAGAATGTTACGGGAGGTCACGTACTTGCCTTCCTGGCCGGAGAACGGGGAGGTGTTCACCTGGAAGGTCATGGTCACGGTGGGCTCGTCCACGGACAGGGCAGGCAGAGCCTCCACTTCGTTGGGGCAGCACACGGTGTCGGAGATCTTCAGCTCACCCAGGCCGGAGATGGCGATGATGTCGCCCGCCTGAGCTTCTTCAACTTCGTGACGCTCCAGACCCAGGTAACCCAGAACCTGGCCAACCTTACCGTTACGGATGGTGCCGTTGGCGCAGTTGATGGTCACCTGCTGACCCACCTTCACCTTACCGCGGCTCACGCGGCCTACGCCGATTACGCCAACGTAGGAGTTGTAGTCCAGCTGAGAGATCTGCATCTGGAAGGAACCGTCGACGTCGCCCTGGGGCGCTTCCACCTGCTCAACAATGGTTTCGAACAGGGGAGTCATGTCGGTACCGGTCTCTTCGGCGTCATGGGACGCCCAGCCGTTCAGAGCGGAGGCGTACACCACCTGGAAGTCCAGCTGCTCGTCGGTGGCACCCAGGTTGTCAAACAGGTCGAATACCTGGTCCATCACCCAGTCGGGACGGGCGCCAGGCTTGTCGATCTTGTTGATCACCACGATGGGCTTGAGGCCCTGGGCGAATGCCTTCTGGGTCACGAAGCGAGTCTGGGGCATGGGGCCCTCTTGGGCGTCCACCAGCAGCAGTACGCTGTCCACCATGGACATGACCCGCTCTACCTCACCACCGAAGTCGGCGTGTCCGGGAGTGTCCACGATGTTGATGCGGTAGTCGTTCCACTTGATGGCAGTGTTCTTAGCCAGAATGGTGATACCGCGTTCTTTTTCCAGATCGTTGGAGTCCATCACCCGCTCATCCAGCTCGGTGCGGCTCTCCAGGGTTCCGGACTGCTGCAGCAGCTTGTCTACCAGGGTGGTCTTACCGTGGTCGACGTGCGCAATGATCGCAATATTTCTTAATTTATCCAGCACTGTTCTGCCTGGCTCCATATTAGGTTGCATCAAAAAGGCGGCCATTCTACTCTGTCATCACGCATCAGGACAGTGCTTTTTTTCACCAACGGACGCAAGCCATGGACGCCGCTGCCTTATCCCGGGTGCAATGCACCAAAAATGACCACATCCTGCACCATTTCGGTGCAAATACGCGTCCTCTCACCCCCCTCTCCTGTAACAATCTCTTCATAATCAGCCACTTAATTTTTTGGCACACCTCTGGCATAAGAGGTGACAGAAACTTAGGGGCGCAATCGCCATTTGGAGGTAAATCGGATGTCTGTCGAACACGTATTGGAACTGATTAAAGAAAATGATGTGAAGTTTGTCGATCTGCGCTTCACCGATACCAAGGGTAAAGAGCAACACGTCTCCCTGCCCACCCACCAGGTGGACGAAGATTTCTTCGAAGAGGGCAAGATGTTCGACGGCTCCTCCATCGCTGGCTGGAAGGGAATCAACGAGTCCGACATGGTGCTGATGCCTGATCCTGCCACCGCGATTCTGGACCCCTTCACCGAAGAGGCGACCCTGAACATCCGCTGTGACATCATCGAGCCCACCACCATGCAGGGCTACGATCGTGACCCACGCTCCATCGCCAAGCGTGCCGAAGGCTACATGCGCTCCGCCGGTTTCGCCGACGAAGTGTTCTTCGGTCCCGAGCCTGAGTTCTTCCTGTTCGACGATGTGAAGTTCCACACCGACATGGCCGGCTCCATGTACCGCATCGATGCCGAAGAAGCCAGTTGGAACTCCGCCAAAGATTACGAAGGCGGCAACATGGGTCACCGTCCCGGCGTCAAGGGCGGCTACTTCCCAGTGGCCCCTGTGGACTCCTCCCAGGACCTGCGCTCCGCCATGTGTCTGGTGATGGAAGAGATGGGCCTGACTGTTGAAGCCCACCACCACGAAGTGGCCACTGCCGGTCAGAACGAGATCGCCACCAAGTTCAACACCATCGTTGAAAAGGCTGACGAAATTCAGATCTACAAGTACGTGGTACACAACGTTGCCCATGCCTACGGCAAGTCCGCCACCTTCATGCCCAAGCCTGTGGTCGGTGACAACGGTTCCGGCATGCACTGCCACCAGTCTCTGCTGAAAGATGGCGTCAACCTGTTCGCTGGCGACAAGTACGGCGGCCTGTCTGAGACCGCCCTGTACTACATCGGCGGCATCATCAAGCACGCCCGTGCCATCAACGCCTTTGCCAACGCGTCCACCAACTCCTACAAGCGTCTGGTTCCCGGCTTCGAAGCCCCGGTAATGCTGGCCTACTCCGCCCGTAACCGTTCCGCTTCCATCCGCATCCCTGTGGTACCCAGCCCGAAAGGCCGTCGTATCGAGGTGCGCTTCCCCGATCCAACCGCCAACCCCTACCTGGCCTTTGCGGCCATGCTGATGGCTGGCCTGGACGGCATCAAGAACAAGATCCACCCCGGCGAAGCCATGGACAAGGATCTGTATGACCTGCCTGCCGAGGAAGCCGCGGAGATCCCAACCGTTGCCGCCTCCTTCGCTCAGGCCCTGGACTGCCTGGACGCAGACCGCGAGTTCCTGACTGCCGGTGGTGTATTCTCCGATGACTACATCAACTCCTACCTGGAGCTGAAGCGCGCCGAAGTCGAGCGTCTGGACATGACCACTCACCCTGTTGAGTTCGAGATGTACTACAGCTGCTAAACCCAGTTGTCTGAGAAAGCCCGCCTTCCGGCGGGCTTTTTTGTGCCTGCTACACTGAAAAACAGAATCTTGAGGAGGAGACAAGGATGCGAACCCTCTTGCTGTTGCTGCTGTTGTGCGCCCCTGCCCAGGCCACCGTCTACCTGTGGGTGGACGCCAACGGAGTGGCTCACTACAGCGATCTGCCCCCCCATGGGCAGGCCCAACCGGTCACCATCACCCCTGGCAGCCGGGTCTCCCTGCGTTCTCCCACTTTCCCTGATCGGGAGCAATCCGCCACTCAAGCAGCGATCCCGGGCTACAGCCTGGCCATACTCAGCCCAGAGCAGGATGCCACGGTGCGCAGCAACCAAGGCAAGCTGACCATCAGGGTGGCCGCCGACCCCAAACCCGCTGCAGACCATAGCCTGCAACTGCTGGTCGACGGTCAGGCCCATCGACTTCAGGGCCATCGGCTCACCCTGAACAACCTGGACCGCGGCACCCACCAGCTGCAGGCGGTGGTGGTAGATCAGCAAGGGGCACTGCTGGCTCAAAGCCCAGCGGTCACCATCCATCTGCACCGCCAATCCAGGCTGTTTGGCAAACCTCGCCATCAGCAAACTGCTTCACCCCCTCCCATTCCCTGACTGGATAATTGGCAGGGCTCTTGCAACACCTCTGACCATTAGTGCAAAACCAAGCATCCAGGGGCCCTGAATGGACGGGCTCCCCAATTTGGGGCAGACACCACCCCAGGGTTTGCACCACATTGGTGCAATGGTATCTTAGTCTCAGGATGCCCAAGGAGTTTCACCCAAGATGGCCGACATACAGGAAGCTAACCTGCTCAATCACCTTAACGCCGCCCTGCTGGTGGTAAACCGAACCCTGGGCGTCGAGTACGCCAACCAGGCCAGTGAGCAGCTGTTCGGCCTCAGTCAGCGCCGCCTCGGCGAGCTGACCCTGGGTGAGTGCGTTTCCCATCTGGGGGTAAAGGCCGCCCAGTTGAAAGAGAACCTGGCGGACAATCAGGCCGCCGCCTTCTACGCCATGAGCCTGGCCACTCTGGAGGGGCACCACCATACGGTGGACCTGTTCCTGACTCCCCTCTCTTCAGGCAAGGGGCTGCTGGAGATCCGGGTCATTGATCAGCAGCAGCGCATCAGCCAGGAGCTGCACCAGTACGCTCAACACCACGCCGCCCAACTTCTGGTCCGCGGGCTGGCCCATGAGATCAAGAACCCCCTCGGCGGCCTGAGGGGCGCTGCGCAGCTGCTGGAGCGACAGCTCACCGAGACCAGACTCAAGGAGTTCACCGGCATCATCATCGAGCAGGCGGACCGGCTTCGCAGCCTGGTGGACAAGCTGCTGGGCCCTCAGAAGCCGGGCCAGAGAGAACAGGGCAACATCCACCGCATCCTGGAGCAGGTCGCCCGCCTCTGTGCCCTGGAGTTTTCCGACCAGCTGAAGTTTGTCCGGGACTACGATCCCTCCATCCCAGGCTTCGACATGGACAGGGATCTGCTGCAACAGGCGGTGTTCAACATCGTCCGCAACGCCGCCCAGGCCCTGGAGGGCCGAGGCACCATCACCCTGAAAACCCGGACCTGCAGCCAGATCACCATCGCCGGCAAGCGCCACCGCATGGCTGTTGCGGTGAGCATCATCGACGACGGCCCGGGTATCGATGAAAAACTGAAAGACACCCTGTTCTATCCCATGGTGACCGGCCGCACAGAGGGCTCCGGCCTGGGCCTTTCCATCGCCCAGAACGCCGTAGCCCAACACCAGGGACGTATCGATCTTGAAAGCTGGCCAGGTCACACCGCCTTTACCCTGGTCCTGCCGCTGATTACTGCCAAGGAGGAGAAATGACAGAGCAACTGTGGATTCTGGATGACGACAGCTCCATCCGCTGGGTGGTCGAACAGGCGATGATGGCTGAAGGGATCAGCTGTGCCAGCTTCGCCAGTGCCGATTCCCTGTGGGAAGCTTTGGGGGAATCCCAGCCCAGTGCCATCATCAGCGACATCCGCATGCCCGGCACCGACGGCCTGACCCTACTGGAAAAGGTTCAGCGGCAATACCCGGATCTGCCGGTGATCATCATGACCGCCCACTCGGATCTGGACAGTGCCGTAGGCGCCTACCAGGCCGGTGCCTTCGAATACCTGCCCAAGCCCTTCGACATCGACGAAGCGGTCACCCTGGTGCAACGCGCCCTGGAGCAGGCAGCCAGCCGCAAACCCACGGTGACCGAGGAAACGGTTCCCGTTCCGGAGATCATCGGTGAAGCGCCAGCGATGCAGGAGGTGTTCCGCGCCATCGGTCGTTTGTCCCGCTCCACCATCAGCGTGCTGATCAACGGTCAGTCCGGTACGGGTAAGGAGCTGGTGGCTCATGCCTTGCACAAGCACAGCCCCAGGGCCAGCCGCCCCTTCATCGCCCTGAACATGGCGGCCATCCCCAAGGATCTCATCGAATCCGAGCTCTTTGGTCATGAGAAGGGGGCGTTCACCGGCGCCGCTGGCGTTCGTCAGGGGCGTTTCGAGCAGGCGGACGGCGGTACCCTGTTTCTGGATGAGATCGGTGACATGCCGCTGGATGTGCAGACCCGGCTGTTGCGGGTACTGGCAGACGGGCAATTCTATCGGGTCGGTGGTCACCAGCCGGTAAAGGTGGATGTGCGCATCATCGCCGCCACCCACCAGGACCTGGAGAGCCGGGTCACCGCCGGTGAATTTCGGGAGGATCTGTTCCACCGCCTCAACGTCATCCGGGTTCACCTGCCGGCCCTCAAGGACAGACGGGAAGACATTCCGGCCCTGAGTCGTCACTTCCTGGCCCGGGCCGCCTCCGAGCTGGGAGTGGAACCCAAACGCCTGCACCCGGATACCGTGGAACGTATGGTGGCACTGCCCTGGCCCGGCAACGTGCGCCAGCTGGAAAACAGCTGCCGTTGGCTGACGGTGATGGCGTCGGGTCAAGAGGTGTTGCCGGCGGACCTGCCCCCCGAACTTCAACCCGGGGGCGAGGCCGCCCCCATGCCCGTGGCGGCCGACTGGCAGAGTGGCCTGGCCAACTGGGCCCGGGATGCCCTGGCTTCCGGCCAGCGGGAACTGCTGACCACCGCCCTGCCTCAGTTCGAGAAGGTGATGCTGGAAACCGCCCTGGCCCACAGTGGCGGCCACAAGCAGGAGGCGGCCAAGCTGTTGGGGTGGGGGCGCAACACCCTCACCCGCAAGCTGAAAGAGCTGGGCCTCTAGTCCGGAGTACCCGGCTCAGGCTGGAACCCAGGCACCACCTCCTGGGGATCCTGGTGGACGATGACGTCGCTGTCGGGGAAGTGATCGCGAATGCGGTCTTCCACCGACTCGGCAATGTCATGGGCCTCCCGCAGGGAGAGGTCACTGTCCAGCTCAATGTGCAGCTGGACAAACAGCATGTGACCGGAACGACGGGTGCGCATGTCATGCAGTCCCAGAACCCGCTCATCTTCACGGGCCAGGTCCTCAACCTTCTGCCGCACCTCGGGCTCCGCCTCGCTGTCCAACAGCAACTGAACCGCTTCGTAACCCAGAGTCACCGCACCATAGCCAATGTAGAGGGCGATCAGCACGGAGAACACTCCGTCCGCCCACAACATGCCCTGACCGGCCAGCACCAGGGCCACCAGTACCGCCAGGTTGAGCAGCAGGTCTGAACGGTAGTGCAGGGCGTCGGCGGCGATGGCGGTCGACCCGGTGACCTTCACCGCGTGACGCTGCACCGCCAACAGGGCCAGGGTCATGACGATGGCAAACACCGACACCCCAATACCCACGCTGCCATGGGTCAGGGCCGCCGGTTTGAGGATGCGATCCACTCCGTGGAACACCAGCAGGAAGCTGGAGCCCAGGATAAAGCCCGCCTGAGCCAGGGTCGCCAGAGGCTCCGCCTTGCCATGACCAAACCTGTGCCTGTCATCCGCAGGCTGAATCGCCAGCCTCAGCGCCATCAGGTTGATCAGGGAGGCCGCCGCATCCATCAGGGAGTCGGTCAGGGAAGCCAGCATGCTGGCAGAACCTGAGTAGAACCAGGCGATCAGCTTGGCTAGAATCAGTACGGTGGCGGTGGCCACCGAGGCACGACTGGCCCAGGTGATCCAGAATTTGTATTGGTCACTGACAGGTTGTGGCATGGTCTGTCCATAAAGCTAAGGGTGAACTGAGGCAAGTGTACCAGTTGCTGCGTTGACCCCAATGAAAAAAGGGTGGCAAATGCCACCCTTTTTGTTGATTCACAATGACAACTAGAAGCGGTCTTCGAAGCGCTTCATACGCTCTGCGCGGCGCTCCTCCAGTTTCTGCTTCTGCTCCGCGGTGAGCAGTTGCATGATCTCATGCTGCACCTTCATCTGCTTGAGCTGCATCTCTGCCATCTTGGCCTGGCGTACGGCGATCGCCTCCCGGGCCGCCTGCTCATCAAACTCCGCTGCCAACATCAGTTGATGGTGACGCTCCATCTGCGCCTTCATGAACTGGGGATCGCGCTCTGGGCGGTCCGCCTTGGCCTTGGTGAGGATATCCTTCACCTGTTGCTTCTGCTCATCGGTCAGGTCCAGGCCACGCAGCATCCGCTTCATGTGCTTGCCACCACCTTGGTGGAACTCACCCCCCATCTCCTGATGGTAGCCCTGGCCATGGTTTTTGGCGGAGGCGGTGGAGACTGCGGTCATGGAGAGCACCAGACCCGCTACGGCGGCCAGGGTCAATGTCTTGGTCAATTTCATAAGTCTGTCCTTCTGTTCATCTGGGTGTCTGGTCGTCTTGGTACGTTTTCAGTCTATGCCTCCTGAAGTCAGGCAACTGCAGTCGTGAGTAAAACTGTGTAAAGTAGAGTCAAATGGACTCTCAGGCCGCGGTAGGCTTACGGCTTCAAGGGTTTTTTGGAGGGCAAAAATGGGCAAGATTCTTCTAGTAGAAGACGATCTGGATCTGTGTGAACTGCTGACCGAACTGCTGCAGATGGAGGGGTATCAACCCACCTGCTGCCAAAACGGTCGCGAGGGACTGGAACTGGCGATGAGCGGCAACTTTGATCTGCTGTTGCTGGACGTCATGCTGCCAGAGATGAACGGATTCGAGATCCTGAAGGAGCTGAGAAAACACAGCCGCATGCCGGTACTGATGCTGACCGCCCGCGGTGACGACATCGACCGGGTGGTGGGGCTGGAGATCGGCGCCGACGACTACCTGCCCAAGCCCTTCAACGATCGTGAGCTGGTGGCCCGCATCCGTGCCATTTTGCGCCGCACCCAGGAGTGGGACCCGTCAGACCACATCACCGACAATGACCTGGTGGTGAGCCCTGGCCGTCAGGAGGTGTGGTACCGGGAGGAGCTGCTTCCCCTTACCTCCACCGAGTTCTCCCTGCTTCAGGCCCTGCTCAACCACACCGGCGAGGTGGTGGCCAAGGAGGAACTCAGTGTCAGCGTGCTGGGTAAGAAACTGATGCCCTTCGACCGCAGCCTGGACATGCACCTGTCCAATTTGAGGCGTAAGCTGCCCGAGCGCCAGGATGGCCGACCCCGCATCAAGACCGTCAGGGGCAAAGGCTATATATGGCTCGAGTAGAGGTCGCCCTTCCCAACCGACTCTTTCTTAAGCTGCTGCTGGCATTCTGGATCACCACCAGCCTGATCGTTGGCTCGGTGATCCTGCTGCCCAAGATCCTGCAACCCCAGGAGCTTCAGCCCCTCAAGCCCTGGCAGCAGGATTTTCTGCTCAAGTCGGCCCGGCGCATCGAAACCCTGCCCATCCGGGACCTGAATCGCTTCGCCGATATGATGCGCCACCGCATCCACCCCAAGGAGGGGAGAGAGCGTCGGCCACCCGGACCGGGAGCTGGCCCCCTGCGTGACGAGCGCTTCCGCTTCCACCTGTTGACCCTGGATGGCCGCCCGTTGGGCCACGAAGCCAAACGCCTGCCCAGGGCGGCGCGCCGCTTCCTGCTGGAGAATGATACCCTCTCCCCCATGGCCTTCTACAGTGTCCGCTCGGTGATCTTTGGCCCGGAGCCGCTGACCCTGGCCGGACAACCCACCCTGTTGCTGGTGGAGATGAAAGCCTCCCATCCGCGCAGCTGGATCATCTATCTGCAGGAGAACCCCTTCGTGTTCGTGCTGATGGTGGCCCTGGTGTCCGGGGTGATCTTTGGCCTGGTGGCCTGGCACTTCGGCAGACCCCTGAACGCCTTGCGGCTGACCGCACTGCAGCTGGGACAGGGAGACCTGGACGCCCGGGTGGAGCCCAAGATCCTCTCCCGACGAGATGAAGTTGGCCAACTGGCGCGCAGCTTCGACACCATGGCCCACTCGGTGAGCACCCTGGTGCGTGAGCAGCAGCGACTGATTTCCGACATCTCCCATGAGCTGCGCACCCCGCTGACCCGGATCCAGCTGGCCCTGGCCCTGGCCAAGCGCAAGGGCCAGGAAAGCAATGAGCTGACCCGGCTGGAACAACAGGCGTCCCAGATGGAGGGGATGATCCAGGAACTGCTGCAGCTCTCCCGGCTCAACAGCCAGGTCACCGACACCAAGAAACTGCTGAATCTGGAAAAAACCCTGGAGCGGGTAGTGGACGGTGCCACCTTCGAAGCGGAACAGGCGGGCAAACACCTTGAGGTGGACCTGCCAGAGGGCTTGGCACTCAACGGCTGTGACACCCTGCTGCAGAGGGCGGTCGAGAACCTGTTGCGCAACGCCATCCGCTACGGCGATGAACAGATCCGGCTGAGCGCCTGGCGATGGGGGGAGAATGTCTGCCTGAGGGTCGAAGATGATGGCCCCGGCGTGCCCGAGGATCAGCTGGATGACATCTTCAAGCCCTTCCACCGGGTCTCCAAGGCCCGGGATCGCCAAAGCGGCGGCTGGGGGCTTGGGCTGGCCATAGTCCAGGGGGCGGTCACCGCCCATCAGGGACTGATCAGGGCGGAGATAGGCCAACTCGGCGGTCTCTGTGTCACCCTGACCCTGCCTCTCGAGTGACTTGCGGGCCCTGGGGCCCGCTGTCATACTGGCCCGCCCTGACCATCAGCCTGTGAACACCATGTTTGAGATCGCCCTGTATGAGCCGGAGATCGCCCCCAATACCGGCAACATCATCCGCCTCTGTGCCAATAACGGCTGCCATCTGCACCTGATCGAGCCCCTGGGGTTCGACCTGGAGGAGAAAAAACTGCGTCGGGCCGGCCTGGACTATGGGGATCTCACCCGGGTCACCCGCCATTCGGATTACCCCAGTTTCCTGGACGCGATGGCCGGCAGGCGCATCTTCGCCCTGACCACCAAGGGCAGCCGCCCCCACATCGAGCCCCAGTACCAACCTGGCGACGTGTTATTATTTGGACCTGAGACCCGCGGCCTGCCGGAAGCGGTGCGCAACGCCATCCCCGAATCCCAGCGGATCCGCATCCCGATGCTGGGCACCAGTCGCAGCCTCAACCTCTCCAACGCCGTGGCCATCGTCAGCTACGAAGCCTGGCGCCAGCAGGGGTTTGCAGGCGCCCTGTGATCTGAAGAGCATTCTCTAATAATTTCAACACTGTGTCGTTGACGACATATGGGCTTGTTGATAATTTCACCAACCAGAATCTGACCCATCGTCTGTTGCCCCGTTGTATCTGGCACTGACTAAAAACAGTGCTGGAAGGTTTAGGTCAGCCTCAAATACACCGGAAGATTACGGACAATCTTCAGTAAGGAGCATAAGGATGCGCTTCAAGACATCCAGCCTGGTCGCCCTCTCTCTATTTGGTCTCGTCGCATGTGGCGGAGGCGGAGGCAGCAGCGAGCCCGCCCCACCGACGCCCCCCACGCCCGAACCACCAACCACAGTAAAAAAGACCTTCACCATCGAGGGCGAAACCCTGGGCACCCCCCTGGCCAACGCGCTGGTGACCGCCACCATAGGCGATGACAACTTTACCGCCAACACCGATGATCGGGGCCACTTCAGCCTGGCCATGGAGTATGACGCCGGGACCCTGGCGGACGGCGACATGGTTCAGCTCACCGCCAAGGGCCTGGCCAGTCAGTCTCACATCGAGCTGGCCGCCATTCTGGGATCATTCGGAGCCATCAAGAATCAGGCCGGCGAGGATCTGGTGCTCAGCATCGATGAATCCCATCGCAGTCAACTGAGTCACCTGGGCACAGCTACCCTGTTGTGGGCAAAGAACAGCACAACGGACCTGAACAGTGATGCCTCACTGACTGCCACTGAGGCCAAACTGTCCAGTGAACGAGTCTGGGACCTGGCCGCCACCATCAGAACCCTGGCGGAAAACCCTGACTTTACACCGGCAGAAGGCACCACACTGTCCCTGTTCAGCGCCGCTCCCCAAGCGCTCAACTCGCAGATAGAACAAAGCCTGGTGAACCTGGGTTGGATGGGCAACGCGGGCAATATGGACCCGGAGTTCAAGAAAGCCCGGGACGCGGCACGGCTAACCCTGCTGAATGACGGCGGTGTTCAAGCAAGTTTTACCAACGACTCTCTGGTGGGCACCTCTCTGTTCTCCTTTACTCCGGCCGAAGGCTGGGTAGCCAACCTGGGCTATGTCGCTCAGCTCTCTGAAGATGGCAAGGCAATACTCAACTACAACGCCGGCGCCACTCGATTCATTCAAGAGGATGTGACCGGTCGCTGGCAGCTTGATGACACAGGTGCATTGGCGATCTCGGTAGACATGGAACCCGAGAGGTTCTTTCATCAGCTCAGCTATGAGCAGGTGGTCGAGCACTGGGGCCAGAATGTCGCCGACGCCCTGCCCCAAGATAAAAACAACTACTACCTGACCACCATCACAACTCAAGAGCCACTGAGAATCTCCCGGCTGACAGGCCGTGACGAGGTGGTGGTCCAGCGCAGCCGCCGGGTTACCCTGGAACGGGACAGAGACGCGGCAGGCTGGGAAGGCGACCTGCCCAGCTACGTGGTCAGTGAACAGACCTTTATGATCTGGCAAACCCTGTCTGAGCAACCCAGCTTATGGACTTCGACCCCCAGCGGCTCCTGGGCCCTGTCGATGCCGGACCAGGTCCCCATGCTTACCTCCGATCCCAGTGAGCTGGTAGAGCAGGTAGTCACCCGTGTCGTGGATCTTTCAGCCAACAGCCAGCTTCTGGACAGCCAGGGCAAAGCCATAGGCCAGTGGGAGTTTGCAAACGGTTCACTGAAGCTTAACCTGGACTCCGGCTGGGAGATGACCTACACGCCGATAGCGGAGAACTCGGGCCTCTACAGCGTTATGCACACGGCGTCTAAGGAGGGGCATCGCCAGACCAACTTAAGCTGGATGGCCCAATATGCGCCCGAGCAGGCTGGTCTGAAACAGACCCTGACACAAGAGCTGCCGATGGTGATCGGCTCTTTCTCCAGCACTTGGTCCCAATACTGGGGTGGCCATGCACAAGCCCACATAGAATCCATCAGCGGTTACCTGCTGGAAGCGAACGGTCGCGCCCATACCATCAAATCTCGTGATCAGGATGAGAATTACGACCGCACCAGACAGTGGTACTTCACCGCGTCTGACTGGTCCGAGGGCTGGCAAAAACTGGAGGAGCTTGGCGAGTACAGCTACGGCTTTGGCAACTCCACCAATCAGGGCTGGGGAACTCAACTGCTTCAGGGGCAGTGGACCTCAGTCCGCAAATTGGAGGATGGGCGCCAGGTGGTGATTGAGCAGGCCATGGTCTATCGCGACTACTCCTATGAGGCCAACGAAGACATCTCTTATCTGAGCACTGCTCCTCGAATGGCAGTCCTGGCACCTGTTGACCTATCTCAGTTCGAAGAGGCCTACCAACGCTCATTAGAACAGAGCACCCTGGATGGCTTGAACTAGTCATCACCGCACATCACAACGCCCGCTTCTGCGGACGTTGTTGCAATCAGGCCAGCAGCAGTGCCTGAAGCTCTCTCAGGTGACGCACCTGGTAGTGAGGAGTGATCCCTTCGGGACAGGCGTCATCATTGTGGTTCAGCCAACAGGTGTGGAAGCCGGCGCGGTTGCCGCCGAGAATGTCGGAGTGAGGATTGTCCCCCACCATCAATACCCTTTCTGACGGTGGGTGGGCCATCTGAACTTTGGCATGTTCAAAGATGCGGGCGTCGGGTTTGGCCACCCCAACTTCTTCTGAGATCACCACCAGAGAAAACAGCCCATCCAGGCCATTTCTTTCCAGCCTGACCTGCTGCAGGTCGGTAAATCCATTGGTGATGATCCCCAGTTTGGCCCGACTCTCCAGGGCCATCAGCAACTCCCTCGCCCCGGGCAGAGGACGACACACTTCCGCCATGGCCCCGAGAAAGGCAGCATTGATCTCGGCGGCGCTCATGGCCAGCTGAGCCTGCCAGGGTTCGAAACGAACCTGCTGCACCTCCCTGGCACCGATCTCCCCATTCTGATACGCCACCCAAAGAGGGCGATTGCGCTGCTGATAGGCCAGATACTCCTCCCTGGCGAAAGGCAGCCCCCTGTCGGCAAACAGGCGGGACAGCCCGGCAAAGTCGTCAAAGTGAAACAGGGTGTCGTCGGCGTCAAACAGGATCCAGTCGTAGTTCAATTCGGTGCTCCACTAGGGCTAATGATGGCCACTCTACACAAGCCAGCCTGACGATAGTAGCGCCGATGACAAAACAGAAGCACCGGTATGGAACTGATAAGAACAGAAACAAGCCAATCTTGATGGAGCTCAGCCGCGACACAGGGCATAGACCCTGCCCCCTAGAGGTCAGGACGTACCGGAAAAAAAACACTTCATTTTTGCAGATGATGACGGAGTGATCAGGTTGGTGAGACGCCTGCTTGGGAGAGGGAATTTTAACCCTATTTCTCAGAAGGATCCTCCTCTTAGTCACAAAGTTGCAACAGGTTAATCCTTGGTGAATGTAAAACTTAAGCGGGTTATTCCGAACAATTGTCGACCGCAAAAAGCGTGACCTTGGTCAATAATTACCACCTATTTGCTACCTATACTCGGAAGGGACTGCCGGATTCAACAAAGATAAAGGAGGCGACTATGCCTGAGTATCGCACCGCGCAGATAAGGAACCTGGCCCTGATGGGCCATACCGGAAGTGGTAAATCCTCGTTAATTGAGGCCCTATTGTTCCGAGCTCATGCCATCGATGACCGTGGCAGGGTCGACAAGGGCACAAATCACGCCGATTTCACTGCCCAGGAACAAGCCCATCACCACAGCCTGGAACCCTCCTTCCTCTCCCTGGATTATCAGAAACACCACATTCACCTTATCGACACCCCCGGACTGGCCGACTTCTTTGGCCGTGCGCTGCTGCCGCTGCCTGCGGTAGAATCGGTAATGCTGGTGATTCACGCCGAACGAGGCATCGAGGCGGTCACCCAACGCGCCTTCGAAGCCGCCCGTCATCAGGGCAAGGCAATAATCATAGTGATCAATCACATCGATGGTCACCTGGACAAGCTTGAATCCCTGGTAGAGCAGATCCAGACCCGTTTCGGTCATGGCTGCCTGCCCATCAACCTCCCCAACACCGATGGAAACGGTGTGGTGGATTGCTATTTCGACCCTCAGGACACCCCAACTCTGTTCAGTGACGCCGCCTCGGTTCACGACGAACTGGTGGACACCGTTCTGGAGGAGGATGAAGCCCTGATGGAGCTCTATCTGGAGCAGGGGGAATCGGTCAATCCTGACCAACTTCACGAGCCTCTGGAAACCGCCCTTCGCGAAGGGCACCTGGTACCCATCTGCTTCACCAGTGCAGAGAAGGACATCGGCCTCTCCGCCCTGCTCAAGGTGCTGTGTGAAGTGATGCCCAACCCCAGGGAAGCTACCCCACCCGCCTTCCTCAAGGGCTGGGGCGATCAGGAGCAACCGGTCACCATCACCCAGGATGCCAAGGATCATGTGCTGGCCCATGTTTTCCGGGTGGGGATCGACCCCTTCGTCGGCCGCATGGGCGTGCTGCGCCTGCATCAGGGCACCCTGAAGCCCGGCATGCGCCTGCTCATCGGCGATGGCCGCAAACCCTTCAAAGTGAATCACCTGCTGAAACTGCAGGGCGCCAAGCAGATTGAAGTCGAGGAAGCGGTCCCCGGCGACATCCTGGGCCTGGCCAAGGTGGACGGGCTGGAGGTGGACGCCATTCTCCACGACAGCCACGACGAAGATCTCTACCACATGCCCAAGCTGGATCTGCCTCAGCCCATCTTTGGCCTGGCAGTGAAACCCAAGAAGCGCGGCGATGAGCAGAAGCTCGCCGAGGTGCTGCACAAGCTGGTGGCCGAAGATCCCAGCCTGCACATCGAACACCAGGAGAGCCAGAACGAGACGGTTCTCCAGGGCCTGGGGGATCTCCACGTGCAGATCGCCCTGGAGAAGGCCAACGAAGTGTTCAACGTGGACATGGATACCGCCAAGCCCTCGGTGGCCTATCGGGAAACCATCACCACAGGGGCGGAAGGGATGCACAGGCACAAGAAGCAGACCGGTGGCGCAGGCCAGTTCGGTGAGGTGTCCCTGCGCGTCGAGCCCATGGAGCGCGGTGCAGGCTTCCATTTCGAAAGCCAGGTGGTGGGCGGCGCCATTCCGGGCCAGTTCATCCCAGCGGTGGAGAAAGGAGTGCGTGAGGCGATGAGTCAGGGCTTCCTGGCAGGCTACCCCATGCAGGACATCAAGGTGGTGGTGCTGGACGGCAAGCACCACTCGGTGGACTCCAAGGAGATCGCCTTTATCTCGGCGGGTAAGAAGGCCTTCCTGGAAGCGGTCTCCAAGGCGGGACCGGTGATCCTCGAGCCCCTGGTGGACATGCATGTGCAGGTGCCCCAGGAGAAGATGGGTGACATCACCGGGGATCTCAGTGCCCTGAGAGCCATGGTGTGCGGCACCGAAGCTCTGGACAACGCCCAGGTGGACATCAACGTCGAGGCCCCCCTGGCGGCCCTGGACGATTACGCCACCCGACTCAAGGCGATGACCGGAGGCGAAGGCCAGTACTCCATGACCTTCAGCCGCTATGAGATCGCCCCACCCAATGTGCAGCAGTCGCTGACCCATTGATCCGGCTCAAAAACACATAAGGCGCCTGCGGGCGCCTTTTCTTTTGCAGCGTCGCCTCTGCTAAGCTGCACCCATAGCATGTTCAGGCTATCCGGCTGATCTGATAACTATTGTTGTAGTAGGCCGGGGGCCATTTCCACTGAGAGACCATCATGAGACTTTGGGCAGTTGCGGCGCTGTGGGCGCTGCTGGGGGGCACCGCCATGGCAGGCGATTACCAGACCAACGCCATCTTCGGCATCAAGGACCTGGCCATAGGCCAGGTATCGGACACCAAGGGACTGACCGGGGTCACCGTCCTGCGCTTCGACAAGGGGGCCACCGCCGGAGTGGATGTCCGCGGCGCCGCCCCCGGTACCCGGGAAACCGACCTGTTGCGCCCGGAAAACCTGGTGGACAAGGTGCACGCCATCGTCCTTTCCGGCGGCAGTGCCTTCGGCCTGGACAGCATGAGCGGTGTGGCCCGCTACCTGGAGGAGCAGCAGATCGGTTTCGACACCGGTGTGGCTTATGTGCCCATCGTCACCGGCGCCGTACTGTTTGATCTGGCCCTGGGCGATGCTAAGGCCCGCCCCGATGCTGGCATGGGCTACCAGGCGGCCAAGGCCGCCCACCGCAAGGGATTCGATGAGGGCAGCGTGGGGGCCGGTACCGGCGCCAGCGTCGGCAAGATCGCCGGCATGCCCAGAGCCACCAAGAGTGGCATCGGCAGCTACAGCGTCACCCTGGACAATGGCCTGATTGTCGGCGCCGTGGTGGCCGTCAACGCCTGGGGAGACGTGCTTGAGGGGGACACCCTGCTGGCGGCGACCCGTAACGAGGCTGGCAATGACTTTGTCTCCGGCACGGATCTGATTCTGGCCGGTGCCAACGCCCAGGGTTTTGCCGGGCGCAACACCACCATTGGCGCCATCGTCACCAACGCCGCACTCACCAAGTCCCAGGCCCTGAAGCTGGCGCAGATGGGCCATGACGGCTACGCCAGGGCGATACGCCCGGTGCACTCCATGTACGATGGTGACACCCTGTTCGCCGCCGGTACCGGGGAGATTCAGGTCAAGGACATCAATGCGGTCGGGGTGATCGCCGCCGAGGTGGTCGAAGAGGCGATTCACCGTGCGGTGAAAGCGGCCACCGCCGCCGGAGGCCTGCCCGCCAGCCGAGATATTCAGTCTGGCCACTGAACAAGTAAAAAAACGGAGCCACCAGGCTCCGTTTGTCTGTTAAAGCAATTCAATTCCAAAAAACAGTTGTGAGGCTTTAACCGCGTCCGCCATGGCCCGGGCCTCCGCCCCCCTGACCGCCGCAGCGGTGGCCGTTGCGCTGCCCACCATACTCTCCGGCATCGATGATCACTGGCCCGCCATCACCATAAAAAGCAAAGCCAGACTCGGCGTCCTCGTTGGTCTCCGGCTGGTCCAGGTGGCCCAGGCAACTGTAACCCACCTGGTACTCTCCCTCGGGCAGGAAGCCCATCCCAAATCCCCAGCTGCCGTCTGGCAGTTGATGGACATAGGCGGTGGCGATAGGCAGCACCTTTCCCGCTTCAGCCTCGAGAGCCATGTCGTCCATCGCCTCAAAACCGGTTTCAGCCGGATAGAGGTAAGCGGTGTGATAGAACACCCCTCCGTCGGCAGCCTTATCGGCGTTATCCGCTTCACAAGCCTGAATCCAGGCCTCGTCCACGCTGCCCATCAGGTGCCCCATGGTTTGGTTGTCCACCCAGCGCCAGCCATTATGACCATAGCCATAGCCCTGCTCCGGGTCATAATAGAGCCCCTGGCGCAGATCCATCTCCAGGGTGAAGCCTTGATGCTGACCGGAGCCCAGCTCCATCTCCCCCAGATCGATGTGCCTCTGCTCCATGTGCAGAGCATGGCGTCCCTGATGATCATCCACATAGGACCCCTGATCGCCACTGCCTGGCTCCATCTCCAGCCTCAGATGGTAACGCCCTGCCGGCACCGGGTGATCTTCAAACAACCAGTGTGCCCTGTCCTGCTGGTAATCGAGCATGTTTATTCTGTGCTGAGACAGATCGATGTTGTACGCCTGTCCGCCGCCAACCGGAGTCAGCACCATACGGTGAAATGCCATCACTACGGCTTCGGCGCCGTCCATAGGGGCATCGGAAACAGCCACACTCAAGCTTGCCTGGGGCAGCTCGGGATCCTGTGGTGTCGGTGAAGAGTCGCTGCCACCACACCCATAGAGCAGTGGTAACGCTAAAAGGTATCTCAGGTTCATGTTTATTCGTCCCTGCTACATTAGACAACGCTACAATGTACAAAAAAACACCGGGGATTGTTTTGATTTAGTCCGGCTAAACAGGGCAAAAAAGATCAAAAAAAGGGGCCAGCCGGCCCCCTTTTCATGATAGGGAATCAACGTCAGAAGCGGAAACCTTCGCCCTGAATGCTCACCTCTTTCACCTGGCCATACTGACCGGCCACGCTGCGGATATCCTCCGCCTTACCGATCATCACAAACTGCAGGTTCTCCTTGGGGAAGGCCTTGGCCACCAGGGCCTGGGCTTTCTCCAGGGTCAGGCTGTCCACCTGCTGCTGGAAACCGTCGATGAACTCGGGGCCGAAGCCGTAGAGGTACATCTGCCCCAGCAGGGACGCCAGCTGACCGGAGGTCTCGTACTTGGGCGGGAACTGCCCCTTCACATAGGCCTTGGCGGAATCCAGGGTCGCCTGGTCCAGCCCCTGCTCCCACAGTCGTGCATAGGTCTTCAGCGCCAGGTCGACCGCCGCCTGGGTGTTCTTGGTGGCGGTAAAGGTGCTGATGACAAAGCTGCCGCTTTCGGAGTAGGTGGTGAAGCGGGAGCGGGCACCATAGGTCAGGCCGGCGTTCACCCGCAGCTCATCGTTAAGCCAGGAGGTGAAGCGACCGCCGAGGATGGTGTTGATCACCTGCAAAGACACGTAGTCGGGATCATCACGGGAGATGCCCGGGCCACCGATGACAAAAGTGGTCTCGATGGCGTCCGGCTTGTCCACCAGCAGCACCTGAGCCTTGGAGGGCTCTGGCAGCGCCTTGGCCAGTTTTGGCATGGTCGGGGTATCGGCACCCCGCCAGTCGTCGAACAGGCCTTCCAGACGCTGCTTCATCTGAGCCGCATCAAAATCCCCCACCAGGGTGATCGCCATGTTCTGCGGCTGATACCAGCTGCCGTGGAAGATCTTCAGGTCGTAGTTATCCATCCCCTCAACGGCTGAGGATTCGCCGGCAGCAGCATTGGCATAGGGGTGCTCTCCGTAGAGCAGGCTGTCGAAGTAGGCACCCACCACCTGACGCGGGCTCTCCTTGCGCTGCTTCAGCTGAGCGGCATAGCGGGCCTTGGCCTTGTCCACCTCTTCCGCGGGGAAGCTGGGCTTGCGCAGCAGCTCCGCCAGCAGCGGCAACATCACTTCGGCGTCTTTACTCATGAAGCGCATAGAGACCGAGGTGCCCTCTTTTCCGGCATAGGCCCCAAGCTCGGCACCCAGGCTGTCCACCAGGGCTTCCAGTTGCTGCTTGGTGCGACGCTCGGTGCCCAGCAGCAGACCGTCGGCGGTCATGGTGGCCAGGCCAGGGACGCTGTCGTTCACGGCACCGGCACGGATGGTAACGTCGGCGGTGATCAGCGGCACATTGCGCTTCTCCATCAGCTGCAGAGTCAGGCCGTTTTTCAGGGTTACCGTCTGGTAGGCGGGCAGGGTGAAGGGCTTGGTTTCAGCGGCCTTGAAACTGGGCGCGTTCACGGTTTCCACGGGTTTGACCTCCGCCTTTGGGGTGGTCTGGCTGCACCCTGTGGCCATCAGGGCCGTCAAGGACAGGGCGAGCAGGGATTGAGTCAGGGTTTTCATCAGTCTTTGTCCTCCTCGGCCGCCAGCACACCCACGGTGCGGTTGGACTTCTTCAGGTAGGTCTGGGCCACCCGCTGCACGTCTTCGCGGGTGATTTTGGCGTAAGCCTCGGGGGCGGTGTACATCTTCTTCCAGTCTCCCTGGAACAGCTCGTAGGTACCCAGGGTATTGGCACGACCGTTGATGGTCTCCAGGGTGTCATAGAACCCCATCAGCTTGCTGTTCTTGATCTTGTCCAGCTCCTCCTGGGAAACCCCCTCCTGCGCCACCTTGTTGATCTCGGTGATCAGTGCCTGCTCCAGAGTGGCGGCTTCCACGCCAGGCTTGGCCACGGCAAACAGGTAGAACAGATTGGGATCGAAACTGTCCGGCACGTAACCGTCCACGCCCAGGGCGATCTGCTGCTCATCCACCAGTGCCTTGTTCAGGCGAGAGCTGTTACCGTCGATCAGCAGCGACATCAGCACATCCAGGGCATAGCTGTCCTCATGGGAGGTCTGGGGGACGTGGTAGGCCAACATCAGGTTGGGGCTGGTCACCGACTCCTTGCGCACATAGACCCGGCGCTCACCCTTCTGCTCAGGCTCCACGGTACGCACTTCGGCTGGGGGCGTCTGGGCAGGGATAGAGCCGAAGTAGTACTCGGACATCTGCTTCACCTGGTCATAATCCACCGCTCCGGCGATCACCACCACGGCATTGTTGGGGGCGTAGTAGGTCTTGTGGTACTGCTTCAGGTCGTCCAGGGTCCAGGCATAGATGTCGGACTCGTGGCCGATCACGCTCCAGCTGTAGGGGTGGGCACGGAAAGCGGTGGCCTTCACCTCCTCCTGCAGGGCACGCCAGTTGGAGTTTTCCAGACCCGTGGTGCGCTCGGAGGCCACCACGTTACGCTCACTCTCCACCATCTTGGCATCAATGTTCAGGTGGGCGATGCGATCCGACTCCAGCTTGAAGATGGTCTCCAGGGCTTCCGCCGGGAACCAGTCGGTGTACACGGTGACGTTCTCTGTGGTGTAGGCGTTGTTGGCGCCACCTGCGGCTTCCATGGTGCGGTCAAACATCTTGGGACCGTAGTTCTTGGAGCCGTTGAACATCATGTGCTCGAAGAAGTGGGACAGGCCGGTGATGCCGGGCACCTCGTTACGGGACCCCACCTTCCAGAACAGGTACATGTTGGCATTGGGAATGGCGTCGTCTTCCAACACCAGCACCTTCATGCCGTTATCCAGGGTAAAGCTCTTCACCTCAGACGAATCCGCCGCCTGTGTTACCACAGGGGCCATCGCCAGGGAGAGCGCCAAAGCCGGCGTGAGTAACTGTTTCACCGAACCGCTCCTTGTGACAGAAAAAAGTAGAGATGCATCATGCCAGCCGCGGGCCAGCAGAGCAAAAAAATTAACGAATTCACAACATCTTAGACAGGGTACTCCAGAGAAGTGCCCGGGCGTGCCTCTTTGATTAGGGGCCTGTTGCCAACAAAAGTTCGTCGGCAACAGGCCCAGCCACCACGCTACTGGATGGCCAGCGTGGGGACAAGGCTGGATAAGTTACGCTTTGTTAAAGATTTTCAAAGGGCAGAGGCAACCCATGATCATCAAAGCGGCGCCGGGCCAACTGCAACCTCTGCAGTTGGTCGTCACTGCCGGCTCCCGACTCCAGGGCCGCCACCAGGGTAGGGCTGAGCTGCTCAATCGCCTCTTTGAGCTCCCGACTGCCGGCGTAGTGATAGGCCGCCTGCAGCAGCGCCGCCCCCTCCACAGGATCCGCATCCGGCACCTCGTTATCGAAGATGGCCAGACTGAGTTCAAACATCGCTTCCGGCAGAGCGGCATAGCGAATCGCCTTGCGGTACAGGGCGCTGGCACGAGTGGGATCCGGGGACAGCCTCTCACCATCGAGCAGATGCCTGGCGAGGACGGCCATGGCATCGGGATAGCTCTGCTCCGCCGCCCGCTGCAGCCAGTCGAGGGCGGCGTCCAGCTCCCCCCGCTGCTCCAACATCAGCGCCAGATGGTATTGGGCCACCGGGTAGCCCGCCTGTGCTGCCTGTCGGGTGTAGCTCAAAGCCTTGTCGGCATCGGGCAGGTGGTGGTGATAGAGCACTCCCAGGTTGGCCATCGCCTCCGCCTGATCCTGGTCCGCCGCCAGCAGAAGGTAATGCTCCGCCTTGGACAGGTCCTGGTCGAAAGCGGTGCTGGAGGAGAGGTAGAAATAGCCAAGCAGCGCCTGAGCCTCCGCCAGGCCAGACTCCGCCGCCTGCTGCACCAGGGTTTCCCCCAACGCCGGGTCCTCATGGTCACCGTAGCCGTGGATCAGTGCCACCCCATACTCGAAGCGCGCCCCGGCGTGGTTGTCACTGGCTCGTTCAAACCAGTATCCCGCCTGGGCCAGGCGACGCTGAGAGGCTTCGGTGTTGATGTCGGCGCTGTCATTGGCCATGGCGAAAGAGAGCTCCCGCTCCCGCTGCATCAGCCCCTTGGCCTTGAGGGAGATCCCCACCAGGTATTGGGCCTCGGCATCCTCCTCCATCACCGCCCGGTAGCAGAGCTCCCTGCCGGCAACCTGATCCAGGGGCTCAAACGCCCAGTCGGGGCAGGGCGCCCCCTTCAGGGTGTCATAAGACTCGGCCAGCACCGTGGCGGTCAACTCCACCGACCGTTTTGCCAGATCCACCAGCTGCTCCTGGGAGAGGCGGTACTTCTCGGGGTGGGCCCCCTTGTTGCCCCCCTCCCTGAGCTTATGCAGCCTGCGTGCCAGGCGCACATCAATGGCCCGGGCGCGGTTGAGCACCTCGACCCGGTCATAGAGGTTCTTGCTTTTGAACTTTATCTCCACCGATGCGGCCAGGGCCTCCACCAGCTTGTAAGCCACAGAGCGCAGGTGCACCAGGGCATGGGTCGGCACATCCAGGCAGTAGTTGCGGGCCAGCCGGTAGTCTTCTAACAGTGAAGGTTCCAGGCGGCGAACCAGCTCGAGATCATTGATGGCCACTGTGTCTCCTAGGATTCAGGGGTCTGCTGGGCCGCCATTGTAGCGCCCAGCTGCGCGTGGGTCTTGCGATCCAGCGGATAGCGCCAGGCCAAAACCATCACCGGTACCAGCAACAGGCATGGCCAGCCGGCAAAGGCCAGCTTTAGGCCGGTCACCGCTGAGTCGGTCAGGGCCCCCTCAGCACTGAAACCAAACCAGGCGGGTATGCTCAGGCCGATGGCGCCACCCACCCCCTGGTTAAGCTTGATCACCAGCGCCTGGAAAGCAAACAGGATCCCGGCTCTGTCACGGCCGTTATGGGCCAGGTCGGCATCCACCAGATCCCCCAGCATTGAAGGCAGCACCAGGGAGGCCAGCCCCAACATCGAACCGAACAGGATCATCGCCAGGGTCATGGGCATCAGCGCCCCCGGACCTGGCTCAATATTGATGATCACCAGCAGTACGGCCATCACTCCCGGGGCAGACACCGCCCACAGCCGGTGTTTCTCTACCCGCCTGAGCAACTGCAACCACAGGGGCATGGACAGGGCCATGGCCAGAGAAAACGGCAAGGCGATGCGGGCGATGGAGTCGCCCAACCCCAGATACTGACTGGCGTAGATGACAAACAACGCGGAGACGGCGCCGGTGGCCAGGCCAAACAGCACCTGGGTCAGCAGGAAATGGCGCAGCCAGGGCAGAGTTCTGAACACCTGCAGCATGTCACCGGGACGGATTCTGTGCTGACCATGCACCCTGGGCTCAGGCACCCGCCAGCACATCACCACCAGGGTCAGAGGCAAGGCCAGGGCCACAAAGGCAGCCAGAGCCGCCATCACCTGAGGGGTAAAGGCACGCCCCTGACCCAGCAACATTGGGGAAGCCATAAACAGCACTCCGCCGGCGAAACCGAGGATCTGCCGCCACATGGAGATGCGGTTACGCTGCTGGTAATCTCGGCTCAGCTCAGCCGCCATGGCGGAGTGGGGAATCTCCACCAGGGTCCAGCCCAGGACCAGCAACAGATACCAGCGCAGCAGGTAGCCCAGGCCCGCCTCCGGAGCCGGCCTGAACAGCTGCCACACCGACAGGGCGCACACCAGGGCCCCAATCAGCATCAGGGGTTTGCGGGAACCCAGCCGGTCAGACAACACTCCGATCACCGGATCGGTGATGCCGTCGAACAATCGCGACACCAGGGTTACCGTGGCCATCATCCCCAGGGTCACCGCAGTGTGCTCGATATAGAAGTTGGGCAGAATCGCCGCCGCAGGCGACATCAGCATGGAAAGGGGAAGGTTAACCAGCCCGAACAGGATAAGCGTCCGGGCGGGAAGAGACTGTGGCATGGTGGCTCCGCGGGTTTTAGTTCAGGGCCATTGCACCACAGTCTGAGGAAAAAGTCTGCGAACTCAGGGCTTGCTTATGCGCCGCCTTCGGCGTCGTGCATGATGCTGGCGCCCTCTTGCTGAGCCAACTGGGCCAACTCCTTGTCGATCATGTACAGGCCCTGACCACTGTCACCCACCAGGGTCAGCTTATCCAGAACGGACTTGAACAGCTTCTCCTCTTCATGCTGCTCGGCCACATACCACTGCAGGAAGTTGAAGGTGGAGTAATCCTGGGTAGAGAAAGCGGTGTGGGCCAGGTCATTGATGCTACGGGTCACCAGCTGCTCATGCTCGTAGGTTTTGGCAAAGATGTCCGCCAGGGACTCGAAGTTGTGGTCTGGCGCTTCAATTTGACCGATCATCGGCAGGCCGCCGGCCTCACTGACATAGGTGAACAGGCGACGCATGTGCTGCATCTCCTCGTCGGCGTGATCCCTCAGGAACTCGGCAGCTCCCTCAAAACCCTTGTCCTCACACCAGGCACTCATCTGCAGGTAGAGGTTGGACGAGAAAAACTCCAGGTTAATCTGCTCATTGAGCTTGTCGATCATGGTCTTCGATAGCATGGGTGGGACTCTCCGGTTTCAACTACAACTGGTGACATTGTTCTTAGTTACGCATCAAATATCAACCGGGTTCAGTAGTTTGAGCAGGGAAATTCAGAGAGGCCAGCACCTGGGGCAGTAACCCTTCCGCCACCTCCACCCGATTGCGTCCCTTCTGCTTGGCACTGTAGAGCGCCTCATCCGCCATCTTCATCAGCAGCTCCACGGTAACCGGGTTACCCGCAGTGCAACTGACGCCAGCGGACAGGGTGACCCGCCCCAGATCCTGACCATTGTGATTCAGCTCCAGCGCCGCCACCGCAAAAATCAGCTTATTGGCCAGGTCCAGGGCGCCAGAGGCATCGGTATCGGGACAGATCACCGCCAACTCCTCTCCCCCGTAGCGACACACCAGATCCGATTTACGCACCAGTTCGGTCAACTCCTTGGCCACCCGCTGTATCACAAAGTCGCCGGAGTCATGGCCAAAGGTGTCGTTAAACTTCTTGAAATGGTCTATGTCCATCATCAGCATCGACAGCGGCTCCTGACGACGCTCACTGAGGGCCAGCTGCGCCTCGAGAAACTCCAGCATATGGCGGCGATTGAACAAACCGGAGAGGGGATCACGGATCGCCTGCTCCTTGAGGTTGTCTCTCAGGCGAATGTTAGCCAGAGCCAACCCCACCTGCTCCGCCATGGATTCGGCCACCGCCCTGCCGGCCAGCATCTGCATCTCATCGGTGAACATCAGGCTGAGCACCCCGAGGGCCTCTCCCTGGGCCAACAGGGGGATACACAATTGGCTGCCCTGCTGAGTCTGATGCTCGCAATGAATCTCTACTCCCTCGTCGCAGCTAAGGTGGGTATTGCCCTTCAGCAGCGCCCAGCACTCCTCTGAGCCAAACTCTCTGGGACCGGGCCAGCTTCCTCCCCAGTTGGTCACCAACTCCAGCCCACGGCTGGAACGGATAAGCGCAATGCTGCCCCTGGCTCCGGGCAACAACTGCTCGGCAATGGGCTCCATCACCTTGCAAGCCGCACGCACGGTCGTACAGGCGGACATCAGGCTGCCCAATCGCTGCAGCATCGCCAGATCCCGGGTTCGTGCCACTACCTGGATCTCCTGACTGGCCGCGGCATCCCGCCGGCCATTTTCCAGGGTAAACCTCAACCAACGCCAGAAGGCCAACACCACAAACAGCCCCAGCATCCAGGTCAGCAAGACCCAGAATCTGAGAGACATGAGGATCCCGGTAAGTACGGATTTGGGTTCAGAGATGCGAATCAGGCGGTTCTGGCCTCCCTGATTCAGGGACAGCGCCAGGAGATACACCTCTCCGAGGGACGCTTCGTGTCGCAAAGCTGCGCCGATGCCATTGGCCATGGCCTGCGTCAGTTCAGGGGAGGTGACCGGTATGCGGCCCCCCCTCTCCCCCCTGGAGTCCAGCAATACCTGGCCGGTATCGTCCAGAACCTGCAACCGGGCTTGGCTGCCTTCCAACATCTGAGCCAGGGCGCCGGTCTGCAACGCCGCATCAGAGTAACCGGTGTGAAGCACCAATCCGGCACCGAGCTGTGCCAGTTGCTGCAGCCTCGCCTGATGCATCTGTCGAATCTGGGACTCAAACACCAGGGTAAGGAACACCATCAGCAAACTGAGGAGCACCACCATCAACGCCAGGGGTTGCCAGAGACTAACTGAGGATTTGAACATGACTCATCCGTGTGGGGTCGCGACCATCCATGGCCAACTCTCTGTAAGTATAGAGAGTTTCTCCGACACTGCCCGGTATCAAGAGTGCCATCAAAGCAACCGAAAGTGATTTGTCTTTGAAAACACCATTTCACCAACAAAAACCAAGATCATGCTTTGGTCAGCCATTCCTCGCCAGAGGCGAGACCAGCAGCATCGAAGCGATCCTCCAGGCTCAGGGCTAACGCCCAGGGGAGTAACACAGGGCCTGCAGTGCAGGGTGACTGCGACGATAGGCCGCCAGCATGGCGGCCTGATTCTCGAGAAGGGTTTCGACCTGTTGAAAGCCCAGGGATTGGTACCAGGCCACCAGTTCAGGCTGGGTAAAACACCAGACCGGCGCCCCGGCCAGGGCGATCACCTGTCGCACCAGGGTTGTCCCGACCCCAAGGCCACGACATTCAGGAGCCACCCACACTCCCCGGAGCAGCAGCACGCCGCCCTGAGGAGAGAGGCGGGCGACCGCCACCGGACCTCCTTCGATTCGACCCAACCACACCCTGTCATGACCGCGGCAGCGATCCTTCTCACCCTGATCACGGTAGAAGCGGTCCGCCAGGGGCAGCATCTGTGCCGGTAAGGCTTCAATACTCAGTGATGCCAATCGGGTCTCTCCGGTTGTGTGCCAGGCAAAAACGTCTATATCTATAGGTAAGGTACTCGGGCTCAGGTTGTGGAGGAGCCATGAACAGCTTTCCCTTTGACCGGCGCCGGGAGGACCGTCGCCAGAATCAGGATCGCCGCACTCAGCCCAGGGACGGAGAGGAAAGCAGCGACCGTCGACAGGTATTCGGACGTCGCAAGTACGACCGACTGCCCACCAGCCCGCGCTGACGGGCGTGTTACGACAAGGCCGCTTTGACGTAGACGTCGAAGCGGTTTTTCTTGGTTTCGATGGCCATGGTGGGCTCGCGGCCATCCAGGTGCTCGGCGTAATCTGGGCGTTTCACCACCACCCGCTTTTGAGCCAGGGCGAGGGCAGGAACCAACAGGGCATCCGCGTCCTCATCACTGCCCACCAACTGCTGAAACACCCGCATCTCCTTCTTCACCAGGGCAGACTTGGCCCGGTGCGGGTACATGGGATCCAGGTAGACCACCTCCACCTCATCCTCGATGGCACTCAGGGAGTCGATACTGTTCCCCGGCGCCAGGCTCAGGCGTTGTGACACCCAGCCGCCTATCTCGCTGTCCTCACAGGCCCGGCGCAAACCATCCTCCAGCAACGCCGCCACCACTGGGTGACGCTCCACCATGATCACCCGGCAGCCAAGACTGGCCAGCACAAAACTGTCCCGCCCCAATCCGGCGGTGCCATCCACCACCAGGGGCGTAACGCCACCCTTCAGGCCCACCGCCTTGGCGATCGCCTGGCCCCGGCCGCCACCAAATTTGCGTCTGTGGGCTGCCGCGCCGGACGCCAGATCCACACTGATGGCACCCGTTTTCGGTTCCTCTCTGAGCCTCAGGCAGAGGCGCCCCTGCTCAAAGCCCAGGGAGAAAGGGGAAGTCTCGCTATGTTCCAGCCGCCAACGCCGGGCGATGTCGGGCAGTCGCTGGGCGTCATCGCCCTGTGAGTCGAGATAAAGGGAGTACATGATCAGTCCGGGGAGTATCGATGGCGGAAGTATACCCATGGCCAGACACCGGCACAAAAAAAGCGCGCCTCCTGGGCGCGCTTTAACGGCTATGCCGGGGATCAGGCAGCGACCTGACCCAGCACAGGCTGTTCAATCATCTCACGACCCAACTCCAGGGCATTCTGGCATTTACCCAGCCACTCGTTGCCATCCAGAACCGGACCATTACCGCAGCGAACGATGTCCGCCAGCACATTGAAGAATTCACCTTCACCGGCCATGACACCGCAAGGCATCAGGGTCTGGCGAGACGTTTGCAGTTGACTGCCCAGCACCGCGGCACGACCACGGGCGGTCAGGCGGGCACGCTGATCTTCGTTCAGGCGGTACCCCTCTTTCTCTGCGGCCACCAGGGCCTCATCCAGCTGGCGATCAAACTCTTCGGAAGCATCTCGCAGGGCGGCCACGCGCTTATCGGCGGCACGACGCCACAGGTCGCTGTAGCAGACCAGCAGTTCCAGTTGGGCCAGGATATCGTCGTGGGCCAGGCGCTGTTGCTCCAGCACCAGCAGGCTGACGAATCGCTCCATACCGCTCAATTCCAGTGAGGACAGACGCTTAGCGAACTCGGTACGGCGAGTCAGACCCACCTGCACCAATGCGGCCATCATATCTTCTTTGCTGATGAAGTGGCCGTAAAGGGTTCCGACTGAGCACTCGGCGGCGCGAGCAACATCGGCCATACGAAAGTCGAGAGCACCTTTGCTGCTCGCAGTATTCAGGGCAGCCAACAGAATGCGGGTTTCCCTAACCTTGTATAAATCTGATTTACTCATCGTCCTTTTACTCCTGTTTGCCAAGGGCGCGGCACGCTACCGGCACAATGCGGATATATAACCAGATTCCAGATACCCCTTCCGAGATATAGATCTCACTTACAGAAGCATTCCTATTAGAAACAAGGGGTTGCGAAACTTTCTCAGGAAAAACTGACACAGGTCAAAATATCATTCGAACTGCACCTTTCGCCCTGCCAGCAGAAGAAGCAAAAAACAAGCGAGACAGCTTGTGCCATAAGGGTTACATCGACGTTAACCGGAGATAACTTAAATTGGGGTGATAAAAATTTGACCAGGATCGAAGATTCTTCACTCGGCACCAAACTGTGCTTTTATCTTCCGTCAGGATCAGGTACTCAATGGGTCACACAAACCGAGGAGTCCACTGTGATCCGTGCCACCCCCCTATTGATTGCGCTGCTTCCAGCACCTGGCTTCGCCATGTGCGGCGACCTGTGCCAATGGCTGGACAACTGGTTTGATGATTACCTCACCCCAGTGGATTACAACTACGCCCATGCGGCCCTGGCGAAGATCCACGCCACAGACGACAGCGGCATGCAGCTCTCTGCCGGAGCCCTGGCCCAGCTGAATCAGCGTTGGCTGCTGGACATCAATGCGGAGATGAACTGGCAGGAGGAGGGAGCGCAGTATCAGAGTGCCGCCCTCAACCGTTTCCAGGCACGACTCGACTACCGGGTCGGCGGCGACGAACACTGGGACTTCCTTGTGGGCGTCGGCACCAGCCTGGCCAATTGGACCCAGGGGGACCTGAAGGAGTACTCCATCTCCCCTGTGGTGGCCTTCCAGATTCGGGGCAAGCTTACCAGCCAGCTGGATCTGGAGATTCGCCATCAGGTGGCCAAGGAGTTCGACAAGCAGTGGAATCACTCCAGTGTCGGCCTGGTGTTCTATCCCACCCCCCAGATCGCCCTCAACCTGAGGGCCGAACACAACGAAGTCGCCAACAGCCTGCTGCTGGAAACCCGCTTCTATTTCTAGTCAGCGCCCTCCTGACCCGTCCTAAAATACGTTGACGGTTTTTGACTAAGCCAGTTGTCAGTGACAACTGGCTTTTCTATGCACCTC